>CAZJIR010000602.1:0-1505 GCA_964546095.1 uncultured Pirellulales bacterium | reverse complement strand
CCATAGACATAAATAGTAGTGTTTCCTTCAAATATAGTAATAAAAAGAATTACTTTAACTTAAGATGTTCAATAGATTTACATAATTTTATGTTTTCTTACTATACCTGATTCGCAACAGGCAGGCAATTAAAAAGAGATATTCCAACAACAAAATCATGTCCGGTATCAAAACCCCTGCGAGAGATTGTTTTAAAATAAACCGAACTTGATTCAGGGACATCTAAAGCACATTATCTTATTCTAATGGAACCATCATCTGTTTTAATATACAGTTTACCTTCTCCGGTTCCGATAGTCCCTCTAATTCCACTTTTGCCTATTTTTCCCATAATCTTTATTGGTAACGCCGTATTTATTGAGCCGTCGTCTGTTGAAACTTTAACGTCGGCGGAAAAGTTTGCCGGGGCGGTAAAATCAATAGCGCCATCGTCCGTAACCAATAAAACATTACAAACGCCACCGGCATCTTCAGAGTATTCCACAGTTATCTTCCCATCATCGGTTTGCAAGTCTACATCACCAATCACTTCCTGTACCTTTATTGAATCGTCATTACCTCTGACTTTTATCTCTCCACTGATTTGTGAAAGGGTCACTTTACCATCGTCGGTTTTTATATTAATTCTTCCATTAACATTTTCTATCGTAATATCACCATCATCCGTGCCAAGTTCCAAATCGCAGTTTTTTTGTACCAAGGCATTGAGTCGAATATCTACACTCTGGTTCATCATCAGTAACGGCTTTTCAACCTTTAACGTCAGCTTATCACCAAATTGTTCGAGCTTCAGGTTTGTCTGCTCAGCAATTCTCCTGGCGTTTTCATCCGAATCAGCTCTGACAATAATCGTAGCCGTAACATTACAATCCGCAATGTCACTACCGTTCACGGTAATCCAGCCGTCTTTGCTATTTGCAGCAAATAGAGAACCGGCCGCCATTGGTTTAGACAACTGCACTGTTCTTTCATATTTTGCCAAAGGAAAGCTATATCCTCTTACCTGGATACAGCAACCCGACACAGCGATTAACGAAAAAAGCAAACTACTCAGTAACACTCTCTTGAAGACATTACTTTTCATTTTCTTCTCCTTCAAAGCTCCTTTGCATTATGATAATTTACAACTCCTTCTCATAGATTTTGCCAATTGAATGTTACCGTTTTGTTACGGTTTTATACTTTTTACGTTTTTTTTGTAATTTTTTATTTTCCCACATCTTTAATACCCAATTGACCATCGTTGCTCTTTCTTCTCGTTCGAGCACTGCATTAATATCTATTAAGTATTATGCGCACAAAGTGTAAATTACTCATATTTTCGATATATTTTCTTTACCAGTTCTCTTGTCCACATAGTCGCATAAAAGCATGGAATATTTCATATTTACATTAACAATAAAATACCGTTTACCTACGCTCAAATGACATCCTGACATCTATAACAATCAGGAAATCAGAGAGTAGACAAACGGTTATTTGAGGATTTCGTATGAGCTTCTATA
>CAZJIR010000601.1:334-1509 GCA_964546095.1 uncultured Pirellulales bacterium | reverse complement strand
AGTCCCGTCCTCAGACCATTTGTTAGGATTGAAAAGAACGTGGCGAGGCCCTTTAAGAGAATCCATTACATATATTACATAGTGGTTCTGAAGGCCGTCGTTCTTCGAGATATAATACCTCCCGCCCGCCTTAAAGGGTGTACCGAACCGCTCATAGTCCCAAAGCTCGGTAAGCCGATTCTTTATAGCCTCGCGCCTCGGTAGCGACTGCAGATACCCAAAGGTTACCTTGTTCTGTGCCTCTACCCATTTCTGAACACGCTGCGACTGGCGTACATCTTCTTCTAACCACCGATAGGGGTCCGAAACTTCAGCGCCGTGGTAGGTATCTGCATGTTCGATACGCTCGGTTTTGGGATACTTGTAATACTTAGCCCATGATACGCAAGGGAGGCCTACTGTCATATATAACGCTATCGCGATTGTTAATAATTGTCTTCTCATCTGTTTTTTCCTTCTAAAGTAATAATGAGCAAAGCAATCTCAGTAATAGGATGTGTTTTATATTTCGTTCCTATTTAGCGAACTTCCTCATATTTATTGATAATATGGCAACTGCGTGAAAATTTAAGAAGTTATCGTTGTTCATTGTAACCGCTGGTGGTAATTCTTGCAATTAATTCAATATTAAGCTTCATATTTATAATATCCATCGGCCGTATATAACGGCCTGTGTCTGGCAATTAATATAAATGCTCTGTGTTTGTTTTGTTAAACATCGTGTTTGCCTCTTGTCAAAAAATAATCTATAGTGTTGTCGATATGACAAATTCGTATACAACTCTTGTATGAATAGGAACCGAATACAATGCCAAAAACAAAAATCATCGCCACCTTAGGCCCTGCCAGCAACAGCTATACTATCCTTCGTAAAATGTTCACAGCAGGCCTGGATGTAGTCAGGCTGAATTTTTCCCACGGCAGTTATGAACAGCATTTGAACTCTATAGAGCTTGTACGACGGATAAACAAAAAGTACAGGCGCCACATCCGGATAATGCAGGATTTAGAGGGTTTCCGAATCAGGGTTGGGTGGTTCAAAGGTCCCAAAGCCAGGCTGCTGAAAAATCGTGCAGTTGTATGGTTGACCAATGCCAACGAAGTATCAGGGCCGAGAACAATACCGTTTGATTATAGAGGTGATTTAAAAAGGATACGGCCGGGTCAACGAATAT
>CAZJIR010000601.1:0-324 GCA_964546095.1 uncultured Pirellulales bacterium | reverse complement strand
CTAAAAGCATAAAAGCGGTAGTTACCGAAGGTGGTATTCTTAAGGAAAGAAAAGGCATAAATATCCCTGATGCCGGCCTTGAATTTGAAGGCATAACCGAAAAAGACAAAAAAGACATCGAGTTCGGCATAGAACACAAGGTTGACTATATTGCTTTATCGTTTGTACGCGATGAAAAAGATGTTCTCAATGCTGCTAAGCTGATTAAACCAAACCTGCCTAACTGTCGGGTTATAGCAAAAATTGAAAACAAACAGGCAATAGCAAACATAGATGACATAATTAACGCCGCTGATGGAATAATGATAGCTCGTGGTGATATGG
>CAZJIR010000600.1:0-1509 GCA_964546095.1 uncultured Pirellulales bacterium | reverse complement strand
AACCTCGGACAGCGAATGGGCTTTATGGTAGGCGGCACCTGGGCGCTGGCTAATATCGTTTTAATGGCTTTTTTACCTGTTGCCGAGCGTTTCGGCACGGATGTCATACTCAAATTTGTACCTCTGGGCTATTTACTCTCGGGCGCCTTTGGACTTTTCATTTTGCTGAAAGTCCAAAACCCCACCCCTGCTGAATTGTCCGGCCGGTAACCTGCGACTGGAAGTTAAAATCGCACTTCGATTGAATGTTGAACGAAGTTCCTTTAAAATAATTTACACAAAATCAACTCACTGCGGTTATTATTAAGTAGAAACTGAACATGTTCAGGCTGTGCAGCAGATTGGAGCGCAAAAAATGAATTATGCTAAGCGGGCGGAGCTTTTTAAGCAGCTAAGGACCAGGCATGCGGATTATCTCGCATCGGTTCTCTGGAAGCTCACGGGCGATAGAGAGCTTTTCGCCGATGCAATGCAATACGTACTGTTGGGAATGTGGCAGCATATTGAGAAGCTCAACGGCAGAAAAGCGGCGGCTTATATCTACAGGATTATGCTCACCGCCAACTCCAGGGCCTGGCGGGACAGGATAGGTAAGAATGGTCATTTCAATCAAAACCAAATCGGCCTGCAACAAAGTCCGGATGAACAGCTTGACAGGATTGAGCTTGTTGAAAAGGTAAGACAGGCGATAAGCCGGCTCCCGGCAAAGCAGGCAAAGGCGATTGTAATGCGATATTTTGAACAGCAGGATTATGAGAATATTGCTTCGCAGTTAAGCTGCTCCCCGGCCGGGGCAAGGTCGCACGTATCGAAAGCAATCGCGGCTTTGAAAAGCAGATTGACTTGTTTGGCAAAACAGGAGTAAAAAATGAACAAAGATAATAATATCGAAGAAATCCTAAAAAATATCGGAGCCGAAGAATTGCCGCCTGATGTACATCAAATCGCCGAACAGACTTCAAGAGATTTCGAAAAGAATCTGACCCAATCAAACCAACCGAAACACTTCGTTTTAGGAGATTATATCATGAAAACCAGATTTATTAAAATAGCCGCAGCAGCGTTAATTTTTATAGCTGTGCTTGTAGGAATACCCGTTATTGTCGATGAGCCGGGAGTAGCTTTAGCTGATGTCCTTGAAAAAGTCCAACAGGCCCAAGCATTTACGTACAAAATGAAAACAACAAAGATGGGAAATATGATGCCGGGCACGCCTACGAGTAATACAGAAACCGATTATACATTCTTTACATTCACAATGTCAGACCAGTACGGCGTGAAGATGGAACAGGAAACGGTCATTGAAAATCTCCAAATAAGAACCCATACTCTAACATACATGTTGCTAAACCAGAAAAAGATTATCTCACTGTTGTTTCATAAAAAAGAATATATGGAAATGAATTTAGATGAAGACTATGCCGCCAGTATAAGACAACAAAGCAACGATCCGAGAGACATGATAAAAAAAATTCTGGCAACCGATTATACCGAATTAGGTAGAAAAAC
>CAZJIR010000599.1:0-1514 GCA_964546095.1 uncultured Pirellulales bacterium | reverse complement strand
CTCACCCGTATGTGTATCCGTACCGTCGAACTCATCTATCCTCCAATAATAAGTTTGATTATAATCGAGCGGATCGGGCGTGTAAGTAGCTTCCTGGACGGCTCCTTTGTCCGTACTCGCCGCCCCGGCTTCCACATCCTGTAAGTTATCACCGAGATAAACATTATGTCGAACAGAACCTGCACCGCCGGTCCACTCTAATGATGCATCTATATTGACATATTCAGCTCCATCTTCGGGAACTGGCTTAGAGGCGGTAAGTGGCAAAATAGTAAAGCTCCAGACATCTCCTGGATGTATCGAAGTACCATCAGCCAGAACTTCCTCAACCCGCCAGTAATACGTCTGACCTATTTCCCAAGTGTAACCATCGAATCTTGGTTGATCGAGCAGACCCTGGTCTGTACCGCCGGTTCCATCTCTCACATCTTCCAAACTCTCACCAATATACAATTGGTGCCGTTCGGCGGTATGTCCGGGCGCCCACAAAAGTGTAAACTCTGTTGTAGAGAATATTGATTTATCATCCGGATAAGGCAACGTGGCCTTTAATTGTGGTTGTATCAATGCGGCTATCTCGGCTTGTGACAGCGCTCGATTGTAAATACGTACATCATCAATAAAACCGTCCCAGTGGCGCCCCGCCGCTTCCGGATTCTCACCGATAAGCACATTCGCCGTATTTATACCTATGGATGAAGGCGTTGAGAGAGTACCATCAGGCTCTCCGTCCATATATATGTTGATGTCAGAACCATCAAACGTTCCGGCGACGTGATGCCATTCGTTTAAACCAACCGTGGTGCCTCCGTTAACTGAAGGAGAGGTCTCCGACCAGATAGTGATACCAAAGTGAAAGCTCGGAGTATCATTATTGTTACTAATTCTCCACGAGAATTCACCTTTGGCAACAACAGATACCCACTCAGTGGGTATCGACCTGATAGTGACCCATGTGGCGACAGTTAATTCGTCAGTGACATCAAAGATTGGATCATACCCGCAATCCACATAATCGCCGTCACCATCGAAATCCAGCGCGCCGTCTATGTACCCCGATATCCATTGCGGGTCACCTACAAGAGTGCCGTCATTGCCGTTGCCGGACGAATCTGCGGCGGTACTGCCGGAAGTCTCATCGAGCTTCCACCAGCCGACAAGATTTGGGTCTTGAGCATAGGCTCCGTCACATAAAACCAGCCCTAGAACCGGAATAAAAACAATTAGATAAATCAACCTCTTACACATAATAATCCTCCTGCAAAAAAGATTAACAATATGATTTTTTCCATATACTACCTTTTATACTCGCACCAATTACTTCGTATATGTTTAAAATTAACAACTAACCTAAAATTTAAAAACTTTATATCAACTGTTCAATCTCCATTGCCAGTTAATCCCGCCTTAAGGTGCTTGTTGACGATACAACCGAATATCATCGAAGAATACCAAACCAGCACCGCCGGGCTGTGGATTGGCCCTGTCACCGAAGCCAATACCAATACTTTCGA
>CAZJIR010000598.1:0-1515 GCA_964546095.1 uncultured Pirellulales bacterium | reverse complement strand
AGGGTTTGGGAGGAGGAGGAAATGCGTTCGATGATTTCTTCGCCAGGCCTGACGAAACAATCGACAAAACCATAAACACTTCCGAGCACTGCCATATCCTGGTAAAATCCAATACCGCCGTTGGCCGCAAACACTGCCTTTAATACCACCTCAATTTCTGCACGTTTTTGGCTGTCCGGCGATTTCGAAACAAAGCTAAATGGCTTGCCGAACAAAAAATCGACCGCCGCGTTTATTCGCCACGCGATATCGTTTTCAATGACCACTTCTTTTCGTTGCACGTCGGCCGCACACCTTGCACCGAAGATGCCCATCTGGCCGCTGTGTACAAGCCCGGTTATTCTTGCAGGCAGCCCGTATTCCTGCGCCTGCACGTAGCACCGCCCCGCCTCAATCACCTTCCTGTCAGAGGCGCCGGTGCCGGTTGTCTCGGTCCTCGGGTTTGTATAATATTCCCACAACCTCTCGAAGTGCCCCCGAACATCAACAGAGTGTTCATCAACGAGCCACTCAATGTAATCCGTCTCAAGCTGCTCGTCGTTAAAGATATTAAAATCAAATCCCATTTCTGTAACTCCGCTACTGGATTAGTGGTTAAACAGTCAAATAATGACCAATCAACTTTGACCGTTGTTCAATTGCCGTTTGCCAAATTCAGGCTGCCAATCACTGCTGCCATAATTAGAGCTACCTGCACGTTTGGCAAATATTTTAGCTATTTTTCAGAAAATTAATTTCGTTAAGTGCTTATATAGAAAGGAATAAAAAATTTTCGAAAAATTTTATTTGGGCCCGGAGGTACCTACGCATTTGGCAAAAATTTTCACTTTTTTCAAACTTTTTTCGAATTTTTCTTATTTTGGCACGCTATTTGAGCATGTGTAAAATTTGCCCGATTATGGGCCAAAAAATTATGCAAAGAAAACAGATGGTTAGGAATGCAGAATTACTAAAATGGGAGTATAAATTCCCTCGCCCCCTGTGGTTCTTGCCGTTGTGTATCTACACTGTCACTCGGTATCTTCTTTTTGTAACAGTTCGATAATATCGGCTTTCGTAGGAAGTGCTTCCATCGAGCCGAATTTTGTACACGCCAGTGCCCCGGCCGCCGATGCGAATTTGACCGCTTCTCTCACATCATCTCCGACGGCACAGTAAGCGGCCAGCGCCCCTGCAAACGCATCGCCCCTGCCCGCCCGATCCACAAGCTCCACCTCAAAACCGGGAATCTGGTCTGCACCGCTTCTGTCAACAACCATGCTCCCGCGCCTGCCCATAGTTATAACAGCCGAGCCGACTCCACGGGCAACAAGGTCGGAGCCAATCAGCTTGGCGGTACGGATATTGGTTGTAGAATGGTCAGTAATATCAGCCGCCTCGGAAAAATTTGTGAGCATAATATCCGCAGCAAAATACTCAACGGGAAGGTCACTACCCACCGAATCCGGCTGTTCCATCGGCCCCGCAGGATTGAGTATGACCTTTGTACCATGCACTTTTGCGCAACGAACAGCG
>CAZJIR010000597.1:0-1522 GCA_964546095.1 uncultured Pirellulales bacterium | reverse complement strand
TGGAACGCAGTCTATAACCAGTCAGCAGCTTAATATGATGAAAGACAAAGGAGTATTAGGCTGCAGGCGTGACGGTACGAGAGTGTACTATCGGATAGAAAACAAAAATGTAATCAAGTTATTGCATTGTATTTATGACCGTTGCGAACGCAGGAAAGGATGACAAATGGAAATATTTGTAAATACGTTGTATAGAAATTTGGACGAAACAGCTAAAATTACCATGAGTGGAATAAGTGAAGCTGAAGTCGGCTCGCCGCTTCAGTACGGTGGTAATCCTAATTCGTTAAATCCTGAAGAAATGCTCGTTGCGGTTGTGAATAGTTGTCTTGTGTTGGTCTTTTTTCATTTTGTGGACAAGTCTGAAATTAACGTTCTGTCGTACAGTTCAGATGCAGAGGGTAAGGTTGAAAAAACTAAAAATGGTCTTCGCTTTACTGAAGTCCAGGTTAATGTGAAAGTGCGTTTGAGCAATGCCGCTTTAGCTACCACAATACAGGAAATAGCCCGGCTTGCTGACAGGTATTGTCTTGTTTCAAACTCGCTGGCGTGTCCTGTTCAATATAGTGTTCAAGTAGTTGAGTAATTGATATTTAAATGGACCAAACGGTGGGATATGAGAAATGGAACCTAAGCATAAGATTACGGAATATTCTTTAAGGCATTACAAGTTAGTCACTCTAATAATGGTTGCTTTTACGGTTGGGTTGGGGGCTCTTATACCTCTTATTAAGATTGATACAGACCCGGAGAATATGCTCTCAGAAGACGAACCGGTGAGGATATTTCACAATCAGACTAAAGAGCATTTCACGTTGAATGATATAGTAGTTGTAGGCATAGTAAATAATAAGGACCCCAATGGTGTCTTTAATCCCTCGTCATTAAGCAGGGTATATGAGCTGACAGAATTTGCAAAGACACTTCGCTGGCCCGATGAAGAAGACCCTAATAAGCAAATCGGCGTCGTTGAGGTTGATTTACTTGCGCCATCAACAGTGGACCATATCGGCCAGGGCGGTCCCGGCGTAGTTACCTTCGAATGGTTAATGAAAAAACCGCCCACTACTGATGCCGAAGCAATGGAAATCAGAGGTAAAGCAATGTCCAATCCTTTGCTTAAAGGAACGCTTATTTCTGAGGATGGAAAGGCTATTTGTCTATATCTGCCGTTGACCAGTAAGGATTTGAGTTATCGTGTTTACAGTAAATTGAAGGAAAAAATTGCTACTTTCGAAGGCGATGAGGAATATCACATCACAGGTCTGCCGGTAGCTGAGGATACTTTCGGTGTTGAAATGTTTATTCAAATGGCCATTTCGGCGCCTCTGGCAATGCTGGTCATATTTATACTTATGCTGCTTTTCTTCCGAAAGCTTGTGCTTGTTATTTCTCCGATGATTGTAGCGATGGTTTCGGTCATTTCGACGATGGGTCTTCTCATCGGTTTTGGTTATCCCGTGCACATTATGAGTTCGATGATACCGATTTTCCTGATGCCGATAGCCGTTGTGGACTCTGT
>CAZJIR010000596.1:0-1533 GCA_964546095.1 uncultured Pirellulales bacterium | reverse complement strand
ATTTTACGAATAAGACATTTGACCTTGACCCTGTGATACAGCAGGCTCAGATAGCTGCCGGCGGCAGTACGGACATGTCTAATGTCCGCATCAAGTTCCAGCAGTACGACAATTATCCTGCCTCTTCGGATGGTCGGGAGATAGACAATATAAAGATAAAAGCGATATAGAAAATCGCGCCAAACACAAGAAATTAGTATTTGAATGTTTCTGTGGTTCTACAGGTGGCCAAGGGCAATATCTATGGAACTACAGCGTGAAAAAATATGGGTTGTGATTTTTGGGAGGACTAAATTATGGATGTTTGTAAGTTAAAATGCGCACTGACATGTATTCTGGTGGTACTGCTTTGTACTGGGTATGTTGCAAAAGCTCAAAGCCCGCCGTCAAATAATAATTGTCAGAACGCTACGTCAATCGGAGAGGTTGTTAATAGGGCGTTTAACACCACAAATGCGACCTTCGATGGTCCCGGCCACTGTATGAGGAGCCCAAATATCTGGTACCGCTATACTGCCACACGCACGGGTAACGTTACCGTCAGCCTGTGTGGCAGCAGTTACGACACAGTGCTGGCGGTTTATGGAGGAGGTGGGTGCAATCCGCAGCAGAGTGCTATGATAGGGTGCAATGATGATGCTTGTGGCCGTCAATCTGAGCTTTCATTCAATGTAGTCGCTGGCAACCAGTACCTCATCGAAGTAGGGGGGTATGGCAGCGCAACCGGCCAAGGTGTGATGAATATCAGTTTTGGCGGGACTCCGCCTAGTGGACTTGCTAACAATGACTGTCGTAATGCAATACAAATCGGTAACGTTACGGACTTAGCGTTCAATACCAGTAACGCAACCTTCGATGGTCCCGGCTACTGTATGACCAGCCCAAATATTTGGTATTGCTATACGGCTCCAAGCACGGGTAATGTCACTGTCAGCCTGTGTGGCAGCAGCTACGACACAAAGCTCGCAGTCTATAACGGCTGTGGTTGCAGCCTGTCGCCGGGCAATATGATAAGATGTAACGACGATTTCTGTGGTCGGCAGTCTGAGGTTACGTTCGCCGCGATCGCCGGCAATAAGTACCTGATTGAGATTGGGGGATGGACCGATATAGATTACGGCGAAGGAATACTGGATGTCAGTTCCGAGGGAGTGGAGCCACCTCCAGGAGTGCCAAACGATAACTGCAATCAAGCAACGTCAATAGGCAACGTAACGAACCAGCCGTTCAGCACCGTTAACGCAACTTTTGATGGCTCCGGCCACTGCATGAGGAGTCCGAATATCTGGTACATCTATACAGCTACGTGCATGGGTGATGTTATTGTAAGCCTTTGCGGCAGCGAATACGACACCAAGCTTGCCGTCTATAACAAAGGTAATTGTCCTCCGAGGTCGAGTGACTTGATCGAATGCAATGACGATTCCTGTGGTTGGCAGTCTGAGCTTGCTTTTGAAGCGACCGCCGGTAACCAGTATCTAATCGAAGTTGGGGGATTCGGTGTCAACACCGGTCATGGAGTGATAAGTATTA
>CAZJIR010000595.1:0-1546 GCA_964546095.1 uncultured Pirellulales bacterium | reverse complement strand
TATGAATGTGCTGGGTAATCTTTACAGCCGTTGTTCCAAACCGGCAGCCGGTGATACACCGTCTCTTACGCCGAAACAAAAGGCAACAGAGAACTTTGTTAATGCGGGATCACAAAACAAGAATCCACCCGCTTCGACTCAGCGAGGCGAGCCTGATTTACAGCTGGCGAAATAGATGACTATACTTTTTTTCTGTTTAGATCAATTCTGATTTTTCCTTTCAGATATTTTATGACGGAATAATATGATGCAAAAAAAGGATTTTCAAGGGGGTTGAAATTCTCCCACGATGCCTGCCTCGCCAAGCTCAGCAAGGCGGGACGTTTTTCGGAGTAAGTTCGTGTTGACATTACAAAAAGCTGATAAGAAATGGTCCCTGTTTCGCAATAAGCCGCAAAATGGAAGCCCGGCAGTTGTATCTATATCAACTGCCAATCTGCCTATAAAGAATTTATTGTCCAGGGAATGGCTATTAGCTAATGAACGTGGCGGTTATGCATCATCAACTATCATAGGCTGTAATACAAGGAGATATCATGGATTGCTCATTGGTTCGCTTAACCCGCCGGTTAACAGAATAATGGCACTGGCTAATTGCCTGGAGATGGTGATAGTTAAAGGACAGGCGTTTAACCTTTCAACATTTGAATTCAAAGATAAATTCGCACCGGCCGGATTTCCTCTTATAAAGCGATTCCGCCGGGATATCGGAGCGCATTTTGATTATAAGCTACCTGCCTCGCAGTTCGCCTCGCTGAGTCGAAGCGGGCAAGGCGGGCCCGACCTTGAGCTGACCAAGTCCGTATATCTTCTCCGTGACACAAATACGGTTGCTTTGCTGTACGATTTTACTTGTGTGCAGGAGCCGGTGGAGCTTGTCTTGCGGCCGTTTGTTGGCTTAAGAGACTTCCACACGCTGCAACAATCTCACGCCCGGTTATATTCAAGATGGTTTGGTGACGGCTTATTGATTCGCCATGATGTAGCACACAGTTGTGAGTTGTTTTTAAGGTGTCCTTCCGCGAATTTCGAGAAAGACCGGCAATGGTGGTTTAATTTCCTATATCGCAGCGATAGGGAAAGAGGCCAGGATTTTACCGAAGACTTGTGGACGCCTGGCTTTTTTAAGTGCCGAATAGATTCACCGACAAAAATTGTTTTCTGGGCCAATTTGAGTCCGCCATGGGCGCGTTGTAAGCCCGAGGAGTTAACCAGCCTTGACATCGAAACAGTTCGACAAGACTTGCGTAAACACGCCGAAGAAATGAAAGGTAAAGCTAGGAATGCGGTACAAAATGTAAAATCATCTACGGCTGTTACATTGGCCTCGAATGGTTTGTTTAGCAAACGAAACAACAACGGTGGCAACGGCAATCTATTTAGAAATCAGAAAGTGAAAAACGGATATCGGGACTATTTCGAGGCACTATGTTTGGCCGCCGATGGGTTTATTACAAAACGACAAACAAACCACTATCAAAGGACAACCATTTTGGACGGATATCCTTGGTTTGCAGACTGGGGCAGGGATGCTTTCATATCTCTC
>CAZJIR010000594.1:249-1549 GCA_964546095.1 uncultured Pirellulales bacterium | reverse complement strand
TATGCCCGACCACGGCCAGGTACCGGCAGTTTTTTCAATTATCTCGGCATCATACCAACCGTTAGCTTCACCCTCCGGCCAAATAGTAATCCGAATGCCGCTGTCAAGAACGTGTTGCGCGCTGGTTGCTGTATTACCAATATTACTCGCCCGTGTCCAAATGCTCAATCCCTCAGGTCCGGTCATGGCCGAGCCTGTGATGGTCAGTGGAGTTACTGCCGGATCAATTTGTTCAGTAGTAATAAGGTAATTTAGCTGAGTTTGCGGCCGATCAAAAAATACCTGACCGCCGGCCTGAGTTATGCTAACGTCAGGGCCGTTGAGAAGCTGCCATTTACTGAGATCTATCGTGTCGGCCTCGAAGTCATCCTGTATCAAGGCGCCTTCTGATACAGGAGCTGCGACCAAGCACAGTAGCACAGTAAAAGAAATTAGATAAATCAACTTCCTACACATAATAATCCTCCTTACTTAAAAAATATATTCGTGCTTTGGCCACACACCAAAACACACGTAGTTTTTAACAGGCATAAATTTGGGTTTTAGATTTTAGAGTGAGTTTGTTTCAAACTACTTTAAAACACGTCGGGTCGACAGGTAATATCTTGCCGTTCTTATTCCATTTTTAACTTACAATATTTGCCCAGGGTAAGTTTTAAACGGCTTGATATCATCTCCTCCTGCGTATGAAAACCCAAACTTAGCTGTTTCACTCAGGATTACAACTAACTCAAAAACAAGACCATTTAATTGTATGTTTTTAGCCTGCTTGGAACTTATCAATTCTATTATCACAAGAATGCGCTGCGAATGAAACTTCTTTTTGTATCAAAAATTCGTCATATTGTGCAAGATGATTGCTCTAACTGCTTTAAGAAGTGGTTCTTACGTTGCTTTATCGGACCTACATTTTTGCCTGCCGCAAAATATCGGGCGAGGCTTCTCATAACCAATCAGCCAGTCATGGAGGTGACCAATGGTGTAGATGTATTTTAGCCAAAATACTTGATATACAAAAGAAGGGGCCTATGCCCTATTGGCATAGGCCCCGAAATGGTTAAAACAACCATTCAATCTTGATTCAAGTATTCCTGAATCAAGATGCCTGCAAGGAATAAAACCTCGCCGGCAGAATTCTGGAGTGCATAGCATGCATCCAGACCTTCATTCACTCTCCTAACAAGATGGCCGTACCCCACTGAGAGGCATCATTCCATCCTTCTACGGGGGCGGAAAATCCGAGAAGCTTATTTTCACGCGAATCACCGCCGTCATCGTCGTCATTGTAGTAACAGTCAAT
>CAZJIR010000594.1:0-239 GCA_964546095.1 uncultured Pirellulales bacterium | reverse complement strand
AAGTCACCAGCCTGGGGATCGAGGTCCTGTATCGTCAGCCAGGGCAGTTTTATCTCGATACGCCATCCGGTGTCGGTGTCTACCTGAGCTTGTTCAATACCATCGGTATATCCATCAATGTTGTTTCCCTGTATTTCTTCCGTTGTCCACGCAAACGTATACTGGTGGTCGTCTCCGGACAGCGCGGTGTCTAACTTAGTGTTACCACCGTCGAAGTAGACCTCAACACTGTCGTCCTG
>CAZJIR010000593.1:0-1555 GCA_964546095.1 uncultured Pirellulales bacterium | reverse complement strand
TCTACGCTCTTCCAGGTTCCTATGATTTTTGAGTCATTTACGAAGGGGTAATCGATTTTGTCAACAATATGCCCCTGCTCGTTGATAGTACTGGTCGGAGGGATATCTGCTTTTTTGCCGAACATTGGCTCGTACTTTAAGCTTTCAGCTAATACTTTCTTCAGAACATAATAAAAGGGTTTCATATATCGAATTGTATAATCACCGCTTTTCCACTCGAAGAACATATAAGTTGAACCGTCTATTTCCTTGATGTGATACTTGCTTGCCGTATCATCACTAAGCACCAGCCCTTTTGTCCAGGTCAGGATATTGCCGGCAATATTACCGCCTTCTTCGAAAATAAGATGATTGAGGTAAAGGTCACCTTTCCAATTTTTCTCAGAGGGGTTGAACTGCTCTATCTCCCGCACGAAATCTACACTTTTCCATCCGCCGATAGCTTTTGGGTCATTAACAAATGGATAATCGGTCTTGTCGACGATACGTCCCTGCTCGTTTAAAGTGCTTGTCGGAGGGATATCTGCTTTTTTGTAAGATTCTGAGCCCGGGACGGGCGAAACACCTATCTCCATGACCGTTCTGTCCTGTTTGTGAATTTCAAACACGAGGCCTTCATCCTCATAGGAGAGAAAATCTTTCCCCAGGCTTTCCTTGACACTGAATTCGTTGCCAAAAACTTCTTTGACTTTCTGCTCCGAATCACCAACTCCCAATCCATTGGCGAATTTGTAAGAAGGGCTTAGCGCAGTAATCTCCTTGACCGAATCGCCAACTATCAGAAAGGAAACATCACTAAAGTGCATATAATATTTTTCCGGAAGATTGTCGAGAGTGTACCTATTCTCTCCATAGAAAATCGCCCTTGGTTTTCCCAAACTTTTCAACACATCGTCCTTACTCATGTTAAATGTATACTCACCAACTCGCAGGCCGGGTACGATTATCTTCCCGACAATGCGGCCATCATTAACAGATGCTGCTAAAGCGGTTTGCTCAGTCGGATTGTAACCCATTGGCAATATAACAGAGCCAATAACAACAATTGCGATTAATCTAAGATATCCGAGTTTTGAACTTTTTGGTACAGGTCTGTTTAACATATTCATAATTCTCCTTTCTAATGCCTTTTTGGATTCTACTATGCCTATCAGGCGTAAGCTTAAAGCAGGCCGGCCGAAGGTCATTCGGGATATGTTCAATAGTGTCTCTGGGTAATCTTCGGCCTGCTCACCCATAGCCACTAATACCGTTTCATCAACAGCCTGTTCCCTAACCTTTCGGATGGTCACATTTGCCACCCAGAGCAGAGGATTATAGAAATAGGCTATTTGCAGTATTGTCTGAATCAAGCTAATCCACAAATCGCCCCGTTTTATATGGGCCAGTTCATGTAAAAAGACCGATCTCAAGTCATCAGCTTTTCATTTGCGAAGCAGATTCTGCGGGATTAAAACTGTCGGTCGAAAGATGCCACAAACTGATGGGCTGGCAGTAACAGGGGAAAGCCTCAATAAGATCGGCCTATGTACATCCATTTGCTTACGGCATCGCT
>CAZJIR010000592.1:0-1572 GCA_964546095.1 uncultured Pirellulales bacterium | reverse complement strand
CTATGTATTTAAGGCGTCTATCAGACCTTGAGATTTAGCTCAATCACAAAAAATAGAACCACCCAACAAACGAACGTGGATAACAAGCAGTCAATCAGAGTTTGACGATTAATATGCGAAGACGTCAGGTTTTACTCCCGGCAGTAAGAAAATCAACCGCCTTTTTAATATCCTCAGCCGTTGAGATTAAGAACAATTCATCGCCTTCATTTATGACCTGCTTGCCTCTGGGGATTGAGAACTCCTCGGTTTGTTGATTATATACTGCAATGAAAACACACTGAGCGGGAAAATGGCGACTTCCAACGATATCCTGAACGCTCTTGCCGGCGACTTTTGCATGCTCAGGCACAGTAATCATAAAGATATCGGCTTTACCTCCGCCAATAGTGGATATTCTTCGGACCTGTGGGTGTTCGATATCCATCATTATCTGGCTGACCATCAGGTCGGTTACACGAACAATCGAATTAACTCCGGCAACTCTATAAGCATTCTTATATGCGGGGTCTCTCATCCTTACTATAACCTGAGGCACATCGAAGCTCTTAGCCAATATTGCGCAGGCAAGGTTATCCGCATCGTTGCCTGTTGTTGCAACTACCACATCGGCCTTTGCAATACCGGCTTCATTCAAAGCTTCAATACTCGTTGCGCTTGCGTTAATTGCAACGACTCCGGTTTCGGCATACAGCCTATTACAAATCTCCTTTTGCTGCTCTATTAAAACGACATCATGCTTGTTATCCAGCAATCTACGAACAAGTCCACCGCCAACCATCCCACCGCCAGTAACCAAGATATACATTTTACTACCTCCAAGTATGGGTAATCCTTTACTTGCTTATTGTCATATCCATTTATTTCCAAGCCTTTCTTGAAAATAAAAGCAACACCGGCAATATTTCCAGTCTTCCCGCCAGCATGCCAAAAATATACGTCAGCTTAACAACCGGGTGAATATTTATCATATCCCCACCTGATATATAGCACGGGCCGATATTGCCCATCGCAGAACACATCCCTGAAAATGACTGCCATGGACCCTGATTCGAAAACAAAGCTGTAATCACTCCGCCAACCAGTAACAGTGCCATCCAGGTAAAGAATAAAGCGGCTATCCGATGCACTTCATCTTCGGAAAACATCTTCCTGTCAATAACAAGTCCTGTAGATGCCTTACCGGAAGTTCTTAGCTTGAAAAGCTCTCTGAACATCAGCCGATTAAGTATGGCGATGCGTAAAACCTTAAAACCACCACTTGTTGACCCAATACAACCACCAATAATCATCATAACAAGAAACAATTGCTTAGCCGCAGTGCCGAAGAAATCAGAACCAATATTTTTCGTCGCAAAACCGCTCGTCGTGATAATAGAGACCACCTGGAAAATACTATGCCTAAATGAACGCTCAAATTCAACGAGGTTAACTGCGGTACCACGCCTGAAGAGCGCCTCAAAAGCACCTGTCCTGTAAAGACGCTCCACCAGAATGATTAATACAAAGGCCGCTATGAGCCGCCACCAGTAACGAATCTCGATATTGTCCCACAAGGCTCGAAAGTCGCGA
>CAZJIR010000591.1:0-1578 GCA_964546095.1 uncultured Pirellulales bacterium | reverse complement strand
GCCCTTGTAGCAGATAACGACAACACTATCTTTGCTGCGGTCGATAGAGTTCGGAGCATCCCGTTATTTTACGGTTCCTGCAACGGTCAATTATATCTCAGTGACAATGCGCGATGGGTCAAAGCAAAGCTGAACGATTACAAACCAGACCCCCCGGCGATTGCGGAATTTCGTTATGCAGGCTTTGTAACCGGCCCCGATACGCTGTTTCCGAACGTAAAACAGCTCCAGGCAGGAGAGTATCTCGTAGTTCGCACTCTTGATAATAAACAACACACTCAATGCCATCGTTATTATACTTATATGAGTAACGATTTTTTTGAAGGAACAACCAGCGAACTAATCTCTGAACTTGATAAGGTTCTTCTTGGCGCTTTCGAGCGCTTAGTTAAAGCTTTTAACAAACGAACTCTGGTTATTCCTTTGAGCGCCGGCTTGGATTCACGTTTAGTTATTGCTATGGTGAAACGACTGGGTCATAAAGATGTTATCGCTTTTTCTTATGGCAAGCCGGGTAACCAGGAATCAGAAAAAAGCAGACATATTGCTGAAGCTGTTGGGTATCAATGGCTGTTTGCCCCATACAGCAGAGATTTATGGAAACAGTGGTATCATAGCAATACTTTTAAGGAATATTTGAATTATGCCGACGGCCTTTCTACTGTACCGCATATTCAGGACTGGATTGCAGTACAAGAACTGAAAACCAAACAGCTAATCCCGGAAGATGCCGTTTTTGTCCCCGGCCATACTGGTGATTTCATTACAGGTGCTCACATTCCTTCATACTATTTGGATGCTAAAAATATTAACAGAGAAGAACTGATTAGGTCGATAAAAAGTAAACACTACAGACTTTGGAATCTGAAAAAAGCACCCGAGAACATCGACACTATAATTACCAATCGAGTTGAATCGCTACTAAAAGAGTTCTCTGTAAAAGACAATAAATCAGCAGCAAGCATTTTTGAATATTTTGACTGGCAGGAAAGACAGGCCAAGCATGTCGTGAATTCCTTGCGCATCTACGAATTCTGGGGTTATGATTGGTATATGCCGTTTTGGGATACGGAAGTAATGGAGTTCTGGAGAAAAACGCCGCTTAAATACAAAGTAAACAGGTTGTTATATAAACTGTATCTACATCATATGAACTTTTCTGGACTGTTCTCTTCGGTATTAAAAGACCCGGGAAAACTACAAAAATTGGGGTTAAAAGAACACGATATAGTTGAGAAAATTAGTACAATCTATCACCGATTTAGGCAAAAAAAACTTATACCATTCAGAAAGCGATTTCTCGATTATTTTCTGGACCAATATCAATGGCACGGCATTTATCCATACTCTAAAATAGCATTTGGTCACGGCTTTCATCAAAACATCTATTCGTTTCTGGCGGATTCTTATTTGTCCAAATTGAAAGAAACTACCCAAAGAGCACATCAAGCTTAATTCAGCATAAGACCCTTTTTAATATGAAAGTATTGGTAATAAGCAGCAAATTTCCCCCTGAATATGCAGGCTCTGCACTGCGAGCTCATAATACATATAAAAGATTAAAGTCAAAATTTAATA
>CAZJIR010000590.1:0-1604 GCA_964546095.1 uncultured Pirellulales bacterium | reverse complement strand
ATTACCGATTTGCAGGGACAAAGCGATGAGACAGGTCAAGATTTATAGTTTAGCGGCGGTAACTGTAATTGGTTTACAGCTTTTAACGATGGGTTGTGGTCAAACCGCCACCTTCGCATTGAAATTCGCTCCGGAGGACCTAACGACTTATAAAATTACAACAGAGGCTGAACAAAGCGTTATATGGGAGGGGCCGGTAGTAAATAAGCCAAAGGGCTTTATCGGTGGGCATACCGGCAGTAAAATCGAAATGACCTTTACTCAACGGGTTAAAAGCGTTGATGATGAGGATAACGCTGTTGCAGAGATTACTATCGATGGATTGAAATATTTAGCTAAGGTCAGAGATAATGTCATTCTGGATTTTGACAGCTCGCGGGAAAAAAACCGAAACGATCCTTTGGATAAGTTAGTCGGGCAAAGTTACACCATAGAAATTACAGCTACCGGAGATGTTTCGCAGGTTCTTGATGCAAGCGCTGCCCGAAGTGCTGTTAAGGATATCCCCAGAGCTGTGCGATTGCTTTCTGATGCAGTAATTAAGGAACGGCACAGTATTCCGGCACTTCCGGTTGAGGACAAGAGACAATTGCGCGCAGGCGAGAGCTGGAGCAATATTAAGACCTTTTCATTTGGACGGATGGGTGCCAAATCTTACGAAAGAATTTACAAGGTAAAAGAAATCAAAGATATAAATGGGCGCCGGACGGCTATTGTCGAAATGAGTGTTGTTCCCTCCTCGCAAAAAGCGAAAGAGCTGCATAAAGAACAGGAGTCAAATTTCTTTTCAAAAATGTTCGATAATCCTGTAGAAATATATAAGGGCCAACTAAAGCTGGATTTGATGACGGGTAAAGTCGAACAATACCTTGAAGAGTTCAGGTCTGAGTGGGTTGCTGTCGACCCGGCGGCCATGGACAAAGATAAAGAACCTGATATGTTACGGATGGGTGCGATTCGCATTTACCGTATCGAAAGGATTGATTAGAATCAGCGAATAAGATGTCAGGGTCGGGTGACAAGGGATTAAGCGGCGAAAAGGATTAATCAAAAGGAGTTCAATTGAAAACTATGCTGGCAATTCTGATGGTTCTCATTATGAGTTTCCTTGCAGGATGTGAGCAGGGAGAGCTTCTGACGGTGGATTGGCAGGAGGGTAGGAGTCTGGAGTACAAGTTTGTATCCGAAAGAGAAATAAACATTGACTGGGATCCGGCAGGGAAGTTGTCCAGGCCGGGCCAGCGCAGTGCCGAGAATTCCACCGAGTCAATGGAAATGGTTATGGTGTATAAACCCAAAGAAATAGACCCGTACAACCTTACAACTATTGAAGCTCATTGTAAATCAGTGAATGTGGTAAGAAGTAAAGGGCTGCATAAAGACGCTATTCAATATTTGGTCGGCAAAACTTTTACGTTTACAGTTGGGCCTACCGGGAAGATAGGGGACAATTCGCAACTGGATGGGCTGCTCAAAGAAACAGGCGAAAAGGCATTCTTCACGAACACCGACGGCGAACGAATCAAGGAGCCTGATATGATAAGCGATTTTGTCGCTACCCAGTGGTTTCTATGGGATTCGATTTCCAGTCTGGATAATCCGTC
>CAZJIR010000589.1:0-1611 GCA_964546095.1 uncultured Pirellulales bacterium | reverse complement strand
TTCACTTCCGTTGCACCGTCGGCTGGCTTCGGACCATAAGCCTGAGGTTGAGCTTTAATACCCAGCGCATAATTAATCGCCGCTTCTAATAGAAAATAAGCATTATCGTTCCACGCAAGATACGATTGCTCATCGAAACCAAAACAAACTCGCATTTCCGCCGCCTCTCGTCCACTACCGTCTGCAGGCGCTACGGGCAAAGAAGCTCCCTTCTCATAGACCCAAATCACATCGTAAGTCACGCCGTCAGATAAAGTGGCTCTGGCAATAACGGTTGCATCTTCCCCGGCCATGCCGGAGGTAAAGCGAGCTGTCCCGCGGTCGCTGACAATATCATTAAGAACGCTCACGGTCCCGCTGAGACCTGCCGCCAGAGGGTGCTCAGCATTTACTATCTCTATTTCTGTTGTGGTCACATCTACACCTTCACCTGTACCGAGCGTTAGACCCATCTCGTCAAAGCCCCAGGCCTCGGTGATAACCATAGGCGTTTCAATTTCCGTGATTTCTGTCCTTATATCGCCGGAGCTTACCGATTCGGAAATAAAGACTAAATCCGCGGCAGCAGCGGCTATTTCGGTGTCCTCCTCGTTCTCATCGTCGTCAAAATAGGTCACTGTGTGTCCAAGGCCTTCTATGTAAGCTTTGAGTGCATCGTCCCCCGGCATGAACGTATCTTCCATAGCCGCAATAAACAAGATGTTTTCCCCTCTGACCCCAGTAGCAGCAAAACTAAGCACCACTACAAAACAAATTACGAATCTTACAAATTTTTTCTCCAACATAATTTTTTTCCTCCAAATAAAGTTTCCACTATAACTTCGTACCCCACGGAATAATTCCTCCTTTAATGAAAAAAAACATAAATTCCACACGTCAGAGGATTAGAATCAGCGAATACTTACTCCTTCAGTTTATTTCAGAACCACACCTGATTCAGAGGAGACCTTACGTAGATATAAGCCCTGCTCACAATATTTATACCAAATCAACTGCTTTCCTGTCAAGAATTATATTCTTTTTTTCGAGTTGTATCATTTTATCATTAAAAAGGCCTATACCGATTCAACCGGTACAGGCCCTTAATTAATACAAACTTGCTACATCAATTACTCAATTCTCCTTATCGTCTAAATCTCAGCCTACGGTTCTGCCGGTGGTGGATACAAACGAATATCATCGATATACAATATACCTGTACCACCGGGTTGCGGATTGTTCCTGTCACCCAAACCGATACCAATCGTATCGACATCGGTAAGGTCCACACCCTGGTCCGCAAACTCCTGCAGGTCGATTGTCCACTCAGTCCACTCATTTATCAACGAAGCATTCGGGTCATCGTAATTTACAACAACGCTGCCATTGAGGACCGTATACATCGGCTCAGCAGAGTTACTGATTATTCCGATATCTTGGTTCGACCACTGCTGTTGACTTATGTTACCGGTGAAACTAACATTAGAGAATACAGCTTCGCACGTTGCCTCGGCGTTATGACCGGTTACTGCCAAACCTATATACACAGTTGCACCCATGTTGATTATCTCGCTTTCAATCTGTGTCCACGTACTGCCATTAGCCGAATAAGAGGCTGTAAAGTTACCAGCT
>CAZJIR010000588.1:0-1618 GCA_964546095.1 uncultured Pirellulales bacterium | reverse complement strand
CATTTCCGCATTTAGCTGATGCTTTTTCCCAAATGCCTATGCGAAAATATCCGATACAAGGATGAGTAAACACAGGGTCTTGTTTGAAATTGCATGATACTAACATGGCAAAGTGGGACTATTTCTGAACTATGCGTCGAGTCGATAAAACATCTGGAAGTGTTGATAATGAGCCTGATATCAGCATTTCTCTCTTGGAGCAGGTAACTCCTCTGGCTCGGCAGATAAACTGTCTTGACATTAACGTAATAGCTGATATTTGTATAAAAAGCATCCCGAAATTAGTTCAAGCGAAGTTCGCATCTTTGTATATTCTTGATGAAACGAACAACATTTTGCATTTACATAAACACAATCATCCATTCCTTATCAACAAGATAGTCTCGCTGAATCAAACCCCTACGCCTCTTATGGTTATGGCTGTAAGAAGTAAAGAATTGATATTAGTCCCGGATATTGACACGCATAAGAAGCCCATAATTAAAAAATCACAGCGTGCCTTTGCTGAGAATTACGAGACTAAAAACTGTGCTATTGTACCTTTGATATGCCAGGATAGAGTGGTTGGTGTACTTAATTTGGCAGATAAGATGAATGGGGACCATTTTGACTCCGGGGACATAGCCTTGATAGAGCTATTCAGCCAGTTGGTTGGTGCGTCAATTGGCAACATTAAGCTGTTTGAAAGGATACAACGTCAGGCTACTACGGATGGCCTAACAGGTCTCGTGAATCACAAGACTTTTTACGAAATCCTGGAAAAGGAATTATGGCGGTCACGCCGGTACGGAGGCCAAATCTCGTTGATTATGGTCGATATCGACAATCTCAAGGGGATAAATGATGTCTACGGCCATCGGGCTGGCGATAAGGTCATTAAGGAAATTAGCAAAAGAATAAAGGAATGCATCCGGCAAATCGACACAGCAGCACGATATGGAGGTGATGAATTTGCTGTAATTTTACTTAATACATCGCTCATCGATGCGAGTGTTGTTGCCAAACGTATGGTTGACGCAGTTGCGCATTCTACGACTACATGGAACAAAGAGCGTATTTCGCTGTCCATTAGTGTCGGACTTGGTCAGTATAATCCTGATGCCAGCCCTGAGGATATTACAAGCCGTTCCGATCAGGCATTGTATGCAGCCAAGCAGGCAGGTAAGAATACAGTAAGAATCTTTCAGCCTTCAAAGAATAACCTATAGCTTCTTTGTACACACCTCCCAATTCGTAACAAAGCCATTTGTTTACTTTGAGCTTTCTCAGGGAAACATCGTTACACAACGGGATTAAGGTCTCTAAAAACATTCTTCTTCAAGCGAAAAACCTTGTTTATAGAATTAAAATTTTGGATATTTTATCAAAAACATCAGTTTTTCAGAGACCTGTATTGTAGGAAATTGCGTTTTTGCACAATAGAAAAAATATCTTGGCGTCAGAGCGGTAAATTTGGTATAAACAAAATATAATAAGCAGGGTTTATACATACATAAAGCTTTCCCTGAATGTAACTTAAGGAGTAGATAATGGTATGTTTCGTCCCATTGAGGTGGGGAATGTGTACCGTTAATCCTTTGGAGGAAGGAGTATTGTAAAGTCGTACGTATATATCCTG
>CAZJIR010000587.1:0-1620 GCA_964546095.1 uncultured Pirellulales bacterium | reverse complement strand
GTTTAGCAAACCGTTGCCTTAAGCCACTCGGCCACCTCTCCGGTTACTTATCAATTGCCGCTTACTTTACATCCAACAAAGTAGTACTGCAAGAAAATTCGCGGGAAGCCCTGCTATTTTAACGCCGGCAAGTAAAGATTTATAAAAGCGCTTACCTGTAATAAGCGTTTTGTTTCACACTGAATTAGATAAAGTGCCGGAGTTCATTTAGCCGCGATATGGATGCTCCCACGGACTGCGATACTTACGCTGCAGTAGCTTCGCGGCTTCGGGATTACCAACTATTTTCTGAGATTCCCTGTCCCAGAGAATCCTGGTTTTCATATCATAGGCAATCATCGCTAATTTTACAGTGGTTGTAGAATTATATCCCTCTTCAATAGTGCACATGGGCTGTTTACGGTTATGCACAGCTTTGAGGAAGTCGGCCATGTGCTCGGTAGCCATTTCGCTTCTGGCTTCGTTCACAGTGTGCTGCTTGTTTCTGCCTTTTGGAATGATGACCCATTTTCTGTCGGTTACGAAGACGGTTCCGTTCTCGCCATAAAAGAAAATTCCGTTTGAGACTTCGGGGTCATACTCTTGTGAGCCCCAGAGTCGATGTCGCCATATCACGGGGCAGGTTTCGAAATCAAAATGGACGGTCAGTGTATCAGGTGTAGTAATTTTGTCTTTTAAATAATAAAGCCCGCCTGCAGCCTGCACCGACTGTGGCATGGTCTCTTTTAGTATCCAGCGAGTTGCATCAATCAGGTGTATCCCCCAGTCAACTAAGTGGCCGTGGCCATATTCTTTCTCCAGCCTCCATGCAAAATGACCTATTTGCGGGCAATATGGCAGCTTAGGGGCGGGCCCACACCATAAGTCCCAGTCCAGCGTTTCGGGTGGCTCCTGTGGCTTAGTGTCCAGCAAACGGGCCGTGTAGTGAATCTGCGCCTCGGCCTGAACGATGCGCCCGATATTGCCTTGCTGAATATATTGCCGCGCTTGCTGGATAGCTTTGCTCTGCCGGCGTTGAAAGCCAATTTGCACTATCCGGCCATGCTTCTTTGCCGCAGCAACCATTGCCATACCTTCGTGGATGTCATAAGCCAGCGGCTTCTCACAGTATATATCGAGTCCTTTTTCCAATGCTGCGATGAACATGAGTGCATGCCATTGTGGCGGGGTGGCGATAATCACAGCTTCTAATCCCGGGCAATTCAAAAGCTCCTTGTAGTGTTTGAAAGTTTTGGGGCGCGAACTCTGCATTTTCTCGACCTGGTCGGCGCTTTCCTTAAGGTGCTGGCTGTCAATATCGCAGAGCGCTATGATTTCTACGCCGCCGACTTTGAAAGCCGCTCTCACATCCACCATACCATACCAGCCACAGCCGATTAGGCCGACTTTTAGCTTTGGTTTTCCGGTATTTTCCTGTGAACTTCCGCGAAGAATACTCGTCATAGCCATAGTACTAACCGCCGTTGTTTTAATGAATTTTCGTCGATTCATCTTTTCCATGGTAAAATGTCCCTTCCGCCCGGCCAGGCAATGAAAACATTAACATGTGATATTGTTCTACAAAGCGAACACAATAAAGTGTTCCATATAGATAAGGAATACACTTTTATATAATGATAC
>CAZJIR010000586.1:0-1622 GCA_964546095.1 uncultured Pirellulales bacterium | reverse complement strand
TTGAAGACAATTTTATTTTTTTGTCGATATGTTATAATGTGCATACCCAAATGAAAGGATTTTAACATGGCATATCGATATGGATATCGTAAACAAAAGACACTTTTTCCGCAAAGCATTGACGAATACATCCCTCAAGAGGCACCGGTAAGAGCGTATGATGTGTTCGTAGATGCACTGGATTTTGAACAATTAGGTTTTGAAATAGAGCCTCACAAGATCGGTTGTCCTCAGTATGATCCGAAGATTATGCTCAAATTGCTGGTTTACGGATATTCTTATGGTCTCCGTAGTTCTCGAAAGCTGGAAAGAGAGACTCATTACAATCTTTCGTTTATCTGGCTTACAGGCGGACTAAAGCCTGACCATAAAACGATTGCCGAATTTCGAAGGAAAAATAAAGCTTCGCTCAGGAAAGTATTAAAACAATGTGCCAGACTTTGTGTTAAGCTGGATTTGATAGAGGGAAATACATTGTTTGTCGACGGCACTAAAATCCGAGCCAGCGCTTCTATCAAGAGCTCATGGACAAAAGAGCGATGCAACAGGCATCTTAGGAAAATAGACAAACGCATAAAAGAGATTCTTTCGGAGTGTGACGCTGCCGACAGGAAAGAAGAGGATCAGGCGTCGCTGGTAAAAATGAAAGAAGAACTCAAGGATCAGGATACACTAAAATCCAAAGTTAAAGATATTCTCAGCGAACTTAAAGCCGAAGATAAGAAATCGACCAATACCACAGATCCTGACTGCAAACTAATGCATAGTGTACAGGGCTTCCACTCGGCTTATAACGTACAATCGGTAGTTGATGAGAAACATGGTCTGATTGTCAATAGTGATGTAGTCAGCGAGAATAATGATATTCATCAGTTCGCCGACCAGGTCGAACAAGCCAATGAGACGTTGGGAAAGAAGTGTCAAGCCGCCTGTGCCGATGCAGGTTATTCCAGTGTTGACGAACTTGAAAAGATTGATGAGCAAGGTATTAAAGTTGTTGTTCCTTCACAGAAACAGGCACTTAAAGAAAAAAAAGAAGACCCTTTTGATAGATCGCATTTTAAATATGATTCTGTTGGCGACTGCTATACTTGTCCCCAAGGCCATGTCCTGAAATACAGCTATACCAACACTGTCAAAAGAGCAAAAGTATATAGAGGCGGTTCTGCTTGTAGACGATGTCGCTATTTTGGCAAATGTACCAAACAGCCCAGAGGCAGAGGGATAACGCGGTTACTTAAAGCCGAACTGAAGCAAAAGCTGGAAGTTCAATACGAACAACCTCAGTCTCAGAGAATCTATAATCTTCGCAAACAAAAAGTCGAATTGCCTTTTGGACATATGAAGCATAACTTAAAAGTCGATGGTTTTTTGCTAAGGGGTCTCGAAGGCGTCAAAGCCGAGGCATCGGTATTGGCCAGTTGTTTCAATATTGTGCGAATGATAAGTATTGTGGGTGTCACTGGCTTAATTACTAAGCTTGGCAGTTGATAAATAGTATAGGAATTATAATATCATAAAGAAAAAGCCAATATTTTGGCAGAAGTTCAGATGGAAATACTAAGCTGATAGCAGTTAGCGAGAAAATCTTATAATTTTACGATGGTACTTCAAAAACAACT
>CAZJIR010000585.1:0-1633 GCA_964546095.1 uncultured Pirellulales bacterium | reverse complement strand
TTGGTAGTTTGCGACTCAAAGGCTTAACAGGGTTCTCTTTTGTAAAATTAATTGTGTTGGCGGCGATTACGTCAAGTGTATCGACAGTGACGACTTTGACAGCGTTGGCCAGGTGCATTGTCTTTGCGAGGGTTACAGCGATACGCAAGCCTGTGAAGCTTCCGGGTCCAATAGAAATATGGACTTGCTCGATTTGGTGTGGCTTTCGGCTAAAGCGTTCCAAGAGGTTGCAGATAGCGGGAAAAATCTCTGCACTATGTCTGATAGGTGCAGAAAAGGTGGTTTCGGCGAGAATTTTTTCGCCAAGAGCTATTGCGACAGAGCCTATTCTGCTAGATGTTTCAACAGCTAAAACAAGAGGTTTATGATGTGTCATATTTCGTTGTATTGAGTGATTATGTCTTGTTAAATAGCCTCGTTATGTCCATAAAAAAGGCGTTTTTAGGTGACTATTTTTTGCTGGGTTTACCTAAGCTTCCCAGTATGTCGGATTAAAACCCAAATATTATCGGCCAAGTTGATATAAATCAAATTTTTCTCTTGCAATAGGTGATATTTTTTTATAAACTCAGTTATCATAAGTCTGTTCTATTCTTGGAACTGGAGGCTGTAAAGAACTGTAATTTATTGAAAATTTCCTTACAAAGGGTGGTATTTTAGGCAGGAGGTTAATTTTGAGCAAGCCGAATTTCTTGACCGAGTCTTTTGGCAGGAGGTCCCTGTCCGTTGTTCTGGCATTGATTCTATTGCCGATAATAACAATATCAAAGGTGGCTCCGTCACAGGAAAATGAAGGAGCTGACAGAGAAGCAGCAATCCGTCGGATAGTGCAAACCTATATTCAAACGGGGCAGGATGAGTACAAGAAAGGTTTCTATGAGCAATCAATACAAACCTTCCTTATGGCCCAGGGGTGGGAGGAATATTTGACTGCCGCGATGCGTGAGCAACTCAACGATCATCTTCAAAAGAGCCAGATAGCTGCGCTTAAAAGAAAAGGCGCCTTAGAAACGTTTCGGACAGTCAATGATTTGATTAAGCGGGACCAACTAATCGAAGCCAAAGCGTCTCTTGGAAAGATAAGAGATAATGAGTTTTTAACTAAATTGGAACGGAAACAAATCGCTGAGGTATTCAGGCAAATAGATGCTCAGTTAATTGAGGCCAAATCGAGGCTTGAGAAGGCCAAAAGGAAAGAGCTTTCGACTCAGGAAAAGTCAGGACAAGCCGAAGCAGAGGTTGAGAAGCGTAATCTGGCGGAGCAAAAACAAGCAGTCGCAGAGCTATATTATCGAAGCCTTGGATTTTACCGCACCGGCCAGCTTGGAAAGGCCCGTGAAGGTTTTATTAAAATTGCTGCCAGTGGCTTAATACCACCGGCAATGCAAAAGATGGTAGAAGGTTATCTTGCACAAATAGATCAGATGCTACCCATAAAGGCTGAGCGAACACTTGCTCATAGGCAAGAGGAGCCGGTGGTGGTGGCTGTTACTAATCCGGGTCTTGCTGAGTCGGAGGTTATTGAGCCGGAAGTAATTAGGCCATGGCCTGCTGAGTCTAAAGTTGCTATGCCAGAAATTGCACCGAGAATCCCTTCGCCGGTACCAGGACAAAGTAGCTATATAGATGTGAT
>CAZJIR010000584.1:0-1643 GCA_964546095.1 uncultured Pirellulales bacterium | reverse complement strand
ATGAAGTAGGTGCGATGATTAAAAACAGTCTTCGTTACAAAACATATATTCGTCTGCTTAACAATAAGTATAGAAAGATAGAATTGGCAATACAGTAGTAATCCCTTGTTGGTTACTGTGTTTTGCGGTGAGCCGGACAAGGAAAGAGAAAGGGACAGTACAAATGGCAGTTGAAAATCTCTTCGGTCCTATAGATATAGCGATTTCGGGCATGAAGGCGCAGGACAAACATATAGAAGTGATTTCGTCGAATGTTGCCAATGCCCGCACATCTGATGCCGGTAAAGGTGAGCCTTATCGCAAGCTCGAAGCGGTGTTTAAATCAGATGGAGATTTGGGCGGTGTTAAGTTGGATGAGATAGTACCGAATATGAGTGATTTTTCTATGAATTTCGACCCCGGCAGTCCTCAGGCGGATGAGAATGGATACGTTGCAATGCCCAATGTAAAATTGCCCGTTGAAATGATAAATCTGAATATTGCAACGCGGATGTATAAAGCTAACGTGGCGGTTTTGAGACGTTATCAGCAAATGGTGGAAAGCACACTCGAATTACTTCGATAAGTTAGGAAATTAGTCATGGTTAACTTAAATGCAAATGTAAGTGGAGTTTCAAATCCATTGAAGAGTATGTTGGAATCCCGCGCGGTAAAGCCGAAGGCTAATTCCGGTTCTTTCGCGATACCGAAAGTCGGAGATAACGACAATACGAAGACGGACTTTGCTGATGCTGTAAAGAACTATATATCCAAAGTTGATGATGTTCAACAGTCCTCAAATATGTCCATAAAGGATTTGTTATCGGGCAATACTGAGGATATAGCCTCAGTAGTATCAGCGGTAGCTAAAGCTGATATCAGCTTTAAGCTTCTTGTGGGTATTAGAAATAAGCTGATAGAAGCGTATAAACAAACTATGAATATGCCATTGTAATTGATTTTTTAAGTCCTTTCAGTCATCGATTATTGTTAATCAGTTTAGTAAAGGGGCTTGATGAACTTTTTCCAACAGATAAGGGTGGTTTGGCAAAAGATAGGTTTGGTTCAAAGGGCCTTGCTTATTGGGCTTGTTCTTACAATTGTTGCCGGTGGTATTTTGCTTACTCGTTGGGCCCGAAGGCCTGATATGAGGATGCTTTACCAGGAACTTGCTCCTGAAGAAGCAGCTAAGATTTCAGAGAAGATTTTTGACAAAGACATCGCTTACGAATTGCGAAACGGTGGGACAAGTATCTATGTGCCGGAAAAACAGGTGTATCAGCTTCGTTTGGATATGGCAAAAGAGGGCCTTCCAGTAGGTGAGCAGGGCGGCTATAAAATATTTGATAATGAAAAAATCGGCGTCAGTCCATTTGTCCAGAGTGTTAACCTCAAGCGGGCGCTCCAGGAAGAACTTGCTAAAAGTATCCAGATGATAGACGGTGTGACTCACGCGCGAATTCATATAGTAAGTCCTGAACAAACGCTTTTTTCGCCTGATGCCGGTAGAACTACCGCCTCTGTGGTTCTAAGACTTAGACCAGGTTATAAATTGAGTGCCTTGAATGTCGCAGCGATTACTCATTTAGTATCCGGTAGTGTTGAAGGGCTTACATCAGAAAATGTTACCGTCATAGACAGCCAGGGAAATCTTCTTTCAAGTA
>CAZJIR010000583.1:0-1644 GCA_964546095.1 uncultured Pirellulales bacterium | reverse complement strand
CACAATCATACACAGATACACAATACCAATGGTCGAGCTTAAAGACAAAGTGCACAAGCTGGATAACCTAAAAGAAAGGTCGGATAAAATTTATAACCAAGTCAATAAAAGTGAAGGAAAGGCCACTGTACTGAATTACGTTCTGTCTGGAGGAATCAGTTTATCATTCATTACAAACCTAGTTGCGCTGTTCGGCTCTATGATTAAGATGCCGAACACTAAATTGGAAAAGCAACTTAAAGAGCTGCTTATTATCGAAAAGAAAGCCAAGCTCGAACAGGATGGCGTTGATCTGAAAAAGTATATATAAGAAATCAATACAAATACTAATTTTAATCGGTGTCATAGGTCCTTTTAACTTCTTCAGCGATAATCTTTATGCCGGTGGAAACGGTCTTTGCATCCTGTGAATAGTTCACGCGGATACATTCGTTCTTATGCGGCCAATCTTCTTTAAGGCCCGGGAAAAAACAGTGGCCGGGCACGATTAAAACTCCCCTGTTTTTAAGCCTTTGATAAAGTTCTTCGTTTGTTATGGGCAGCTCCGGAAACCACAGCCATAAAAAGAACGCACCTTCAGGCTTGTGGACGTGAAAATTTATCCCATCCAGTTCCCTGAATACATGCTCTAAAGCTACTTGTACTTTTTCCTGATAAAACGGTTTAATAACGTCACGGCTTAGCTTAATAATCTCGCCGCTTCGCACTAAATTTGTCGTTACAGCCGCTCCCATCCCGCCGGGAGCAAGACTCATAACGGCATTCATCTTCGAGACCATATCAATAATTTCTTCATTGGCGATAACAATCCCTGTACGTACAGCAGGCAATCCAAGCTTGGAAAGGCTCATACAAAAAACTATCTGTTCATTCCAGATGGATTTTGCTTCTGTAAAAACGATATCCGGAAACGGCATCCCATAAGCATTATCAATAATCAATGGAACATTATTTGTGATAGCTAACTCATTCAGCTTTTGGATTTCAGCACCCGTTAAAACATTACCCGTAGGATTTGTAGGCCTAGATACGCAAATCGCGCCGATATTCTCCGTCATATTAATACGGTCAAAATCGATACGGTACTTGAAGATTTGAGAGTCTATATGCTCTATCCTGGGCTTGTTGGCTACAAATAAACCATCCTCCAAACCAACATCACAATAGCCGATATACTCCGGGGCGAGTGGAAACATAATCTTTTTGACAATCCCGCCTTCAAAAGTACCTCCAAAAATATTAAAAAGCATAAAAAACGCCGTCTGACTACCATTGGTAAGAGCGACGTTTTTCGATTCTATGTCCCAACCAAGTTCGCTTCTAAGCAGCGCTGTAATTGCTTCGATAAATTCCTTATTACCGACAGGTGGGTCATAATTTCCTATGACTTGCTCAAATTCAGCTCCATTACGCAGAAGCTTCTCCATACTGTCTCTAAAGCACCTCTGGACCTTTGGAATATGGGCAGGATTACCTCCGCCAAGCATTAACATATCCCGACTTTGCGAAAGTGCACTACCCAAATCTTCCATAAGTCGGCCTATGCCCGACGTCGCAGCAATCTTCTTGCCAAATCTCGACACTTCCATCATTTTCTATACCTCAAAAGGAACACGGGGAGTCAAAAAATAGAGCCATCTGGAC
>CAZJIR010000582.1:0-1645 GCA_964546095.1 uncultured Pirellulales bacterium | reverse complement strand
TGTATGTTCTGTGTTTTTTACAACAGACGACGTTCGTAGCTTGAAGTATGTCATTGCGAACGCAGTGAAGCAATCTTCAAATCATACAAGTCTTTCCAGCTTGGATTAGCGCTTTCTATTAACGCAATCTTCTTAGCTCTGGAACCTGATTTAATTTTTTTCTCCTCGGCTATCGCATCATGAATATTGCCGAATTGTTCATAATAAATTGACATAGTGATATTATAATTTTTTGTAAACGAGGAACCTTTTTTTCCTTGTGTTCTTGAACTCTTCTTCTTAGGTTATTGGTGACGCCTGTATAAATGACAGTTTTACTACGGTTAGTCATCATATAAACCCAGTATTGTGCCATAATACTTTTATAGTATTTGATAAAGAAGATTGCCGCGTCATCCCGATTATATCGGGATTCCTCGCAATGACATAGAATATTTTCCTTAATGGTAATGTTTTAAATATATCCCTCGAGTTATTTGTTAAGAGTCCTTTTAGTTATTCATAATAGACTATTGTTGGCGAGCCGCTGAGAAATTTCAGGACAATAAATAAATCCAGAGATATTCTGTTGTTTTTAATGAGCAGGTTTCTAAAATTATCAGTTATGGCGTAGTGAAAATAACTTTATCATTTTCACCCAAGAAGCGGACCTTGCCATCATTCTGGTCAACGCGAATACTCACAAATTTGCCCTCATCCCCACCTAACGATAAAGATGCAGCTTTCTCGTTTTCCAGTTTTAAAAGGCCGACTTGAATATCTGCCTTATACGGCCCCTTAATCAAATTAATCATTGTTCCACCCGGATCATCTTCGGTTGGAGAAACACTTTTCAATAAAATACTTCTTGGCTTTTGACTTCGCTCTCGACCATCGAACAAAGACAGTGACGAACCATTATCATCAACATTTGCTATAAATAACGGAGCTTCAGCGTGCTTCATTAACACAAGCTCGACACCTTCTCTATGAGCCGACAGCGATATTATACGTTTATGGTCTTTACCCTGAGCGCCGAGTCCAATTGCAGAACCGTTAGAATCGGCTCTGAGGACTATCCCCGGCTTTCCATCAGGGGCAATGACCTCGATACGTTTAGCTTGCAGGACATCTGGTATCGAAGCGGGAGGTTTTGCGGAGACGGTCAATGTTATGAGTAGTAAGGCTGCGAATAATCCTGTCATACGCCGCCAACGGCGATTGATTCGTTCAAGCGATTCTATTCTTTTTTCAATTTCTGACATAGTTATTTCTCCTTATAAGAATTATCCCCGTGACTCAGGTGAATATTAACAAGAAAAGGGCAGAACTACAAGCCCTGCCTTTTTAGATTAAGCTAATTGCTTATCAGTTAGCAAAGCGTTGCGAAGAACTTTTAGAAACAATTTATGTTCTTTTCGATGGTTGAACCGATAACTAATTTCAGACAGATAAAGCGGCAAATATTGAGGACTCATTCTATGATGAGTCTCATGTGCTTGCCGTTTAATGATTGCCCAAATACTCTCAGTCGAATTCGTATGAATTTTGCCCCGCACGTATTCACGAGAATGATTAATACGACTAACGGTAAACTCATAGAAAGAAAGCACCGCCTGGCTTTGGCCGGGCATGGTGAAACGTTTAGCGATGAAGAACAGAAACT
>CAZJIR010000581.1:0-1653 GCA_964546095.1 uncultured Pirellulales bacterium | reverse complement strand
AGAAAAAAAAGTGAATTTACAATTGTTGAACGAGCTATCCAAACCGTGGATGGCTTTCAGAAAGTATTTAACACCTTACAGCAGCAGACTATCCTGCGTGGACAGAGCCAAAGTACTCTCGATAACTATATCCGGCAGATAGCACTGATAAGCCTGGAGTTTAACAAGCTTCCCGAACATCTCTCCGAAGAAGATATCAACGAGTATCTCACTGCCCTTGCTCTAAGTCCAAAATCTTTTTCACGAAGCAGTTTCAAGCATGCAATCTATGGTTTGCGTTACTATTACCGTCATATTGGACAAACCAACCGGGCTGTCAATTTACCTTCGCTAAAGCAGGAGTCTAAGCTGCCCGTTATTTTAAACCGGGTCGAACTGCGCCAGTTGTTCAGGACTCCAAAGATACTCAAGCACCGGATAGCACTTACTTTAATATATTCTGCCGGACTCCGTTCACAGGAAGCCAGTAACATGAAAATATCCGATATCGATTTTGAGCGTAAGTCCATTCACGTACGTCAGAGTAAATACAAAAAAGACCGCATTGTGCCTCTGTCAGATTACATGGCAAAAGGGTTGAAAAAATATCTGGCTGTAGAAAATCCTCATATTTGGCTATTTAACGGTAAAGAACCTGATGGCCGTTACAGTGTGAAAGGGCTGAGCTGGATAATGCGAGAGGCCCTGAAAAAAACAGATATCAAAAAAAACGTATCGCTTCACTCTCTTCGTCATAGTTACGCCACACATCTGCTCGAAGATGGTTTAAATATACTTATCATCAAGAAGTTGCTGGGTCATGCCAAAATTGAAACAACAATGATTTATCTCCATGTGGCCCAATGCCCCATAACATCTGCCCATAGTCCGCTGGATACCTTGTACCCTCAGAAATAGTGCATCGCTCATAGTTTGAGGTTGCCCAAATTGTAGATCGGTTTGGGCAGCAATATGTTGATGAGTGCCATCCTAATAGTTTTATGGTACGAACGCTCGATGCCTTGCATAAGTGCCGGACATCGGCCCTTGGCGGACACAAAGATATTTGCGACTCTTGTGGTAAGGAAAGGAACGCCTTGTACGTCTTACCGGATTTGATTCCCGCCTCTGTCCTGTATGTAAAACAGGGTTTATGCATACCATAGAATTACTGCCAAAGATACGTGCCCCTTCAAATGTACTTTATGCAACAAAAATATTATCGTGCTGATTATGATTTTTTTAAACTACCTGCTTTGCCGGAATGGGGAGCGTACGTCCAAAAAGTCAGAAAAACATCCAAAAACTTGTAAAACCAGCTGATTGAGAAGTGATAAACCAATAAAAATGTAAAAAAGAGACCAACATATAACCCTAAAACAACCTTAACCGGCCAGAAATTTGGCTGTCAGGGAACACTAATAACGGTGGAAAGTGCATAGAATAAGGTCAGGTGCCAGGATAGCCTGTCCCGGTTTATCGGGATAGTGCAACGGGAGACTTCATTCTTGGCACTGCGTACCGAATGAAGTCCTCTTTATTATATTTAGGCCAATATTAAGGTTTTATGATTTGGAAAATTGTCACGGAGATTCAGAATCTACTTTTTATTGACTTGATGAATTCTCCAGCTGTCATGACGGGTATTTTACTTTCTTTAAAATCTTGCTGATT
>CAZJIR010000580.1:0-1667 GCA_964546095.1 uncultured Pirellulales bacterium | reverse complement strand
CTGGGTGATAAAAACATTTTTATACTTCAGCAGAGCACATTGCCTAATTTCAATCCCGACGGCAAAATACTACTGGCAGACAAAGCCAGATTAAACTGCTCACCAGATGGCCATGGAGGAAGTCTTAAGGCACTTTATACAAGCGGTACCCTCGAAGACATGAAAAAACGCGGTGTGGAATTTATCAGCTATTTCCAGGTCGACAATCCTCTGATAAATATTTTCGACCCGCTCTTTATCGGCCTGCACGCTCTCGATAAGGCTGAAATGTCCTCAAAAGCTCTAATCAAAGCCGGACCCTACGAAAAAATAGGTAACTTCTGTTTGATTAACGGAAAGGTTACCGTTATCGAATACAGCGATTTTCCTGATAGTATAGCTGAGAAACGAAATCCGGATGGTTCCCTGATTTTTAAGCTCGGCAGTATCGCCATCCACATTATCAATAGGAATTTCGTTGAAAGGCTTAACACCGATGGTTTTTCTTTGCCCCTGCACAAAGCTGCCAAAAAGATTCCGCATATCGACGAAAAAGGAAATCCGGTCGAGCCGGATAAACCCAACGGCATAAAACTGGAAAGTTTTGTTTTTGATGCCGTGCCATTGGCTTCAAAGTCGATAATTCTGCAAACCGAACGAAGTGAAGAATTCGCCCCGACTAAAAATGCCACAGGTATCGATAGTGCCGAAGTAACAAGGCAGATGATGATTGCCCGTGCCGCCAAGTGGCTCGAATCAGCAGGCCTGACTATCCCCAGAAAACCAGATGGCACCATAGACTGCGTTATTGAAATCGCCCCCGGCTTCGCACTGGAAAAAGACGATGTCAAGGCAAAGCTGAATCAGATACCACAAATCAAACCAGGTGATAAAATCTACTTAGCCTGAGATGCCGGATTATTTTCGGAACGCCAACAATCAATAATCTAACATTCATCTTGTGTAGAATTTATACACAGTCTCCGTGGCATACTTTTGGCCCGGCTCTAAAACAACAGATGGAAAGTCGGGCTTGTTTGGCGAATCAGGGAAGTGTTGAGTTTCCAAACAGAATCCGTAGTGCTTTTTGTACACTTTACCGGCCTTGCCGGTTATGGAACCATCAAGGAAGTTCCCTGTGTAAAGCTGGATGCCCGGTTCAGCAGTATATATTTCCATCACGCGCCCACTGGTGGGCTCGAACATCCTGGCAGCTAAAGCAAGTGTGCCGCCACCGCTATTAAGAACATAGTTGTGGTCATAGCCGCCGGTAACCTGCTCAATTCGAGAGCCGATTGACATTGGTAAAGTGAAATCCATCGGTGACTCTTTGACGCTTTTAATTTCCCCGGTCGGTATTAAACCCTCATCGACCGGCGTATACTTATCAGCCTCAAGCATAAGCTCATGGCCGAGAATATCGCCGGTTCCCTGGCCGGCAAGGTTAAAATAGCTATGGTTTGTCAGGTTAATGATGGTGGTTTTATCCGTCTCAGCCTCGTAGTTTATCTTTAACTCGTTATTTCCTGTAAGAGTATAAGTAACAGTACACGCCAGATTGCCCGGGTATCCCTCTTCACCATCCTCGCTGATATAGCTCATTCTAACCATCGCTCCATTGTCATCGTGGTCTATGTCTTCAAGTTTCCATACCACTTTGTCAAACCCTTTGATGCCCCCATGCAGAT
>CAZJIR010000579.1:0-1672 GCA_964546095.1 uncultured Pirellulales bacterium | reverse complement strand
ACTCTTTTCGTATTCGCCTAAAGCCCAGTAACACCACCCCAATCGAAACTGTAAGTCTGCATAAAAACTGTCGATTTCAGTTGCCGCTAAGTACTGCTCTACAGCCTCGTTATAATTGCCGTCTGTCTCAAATATAATCCCCTGCTGATAAAGCTCGTCCCAGCTCTTCTTTTCAATATCTGTCAAATTAGGTCTATGTAACGATGCGAACGGCGGGCTGTCTTTTAAGTTGCCAGGCACGGTGCAAAAAATGATATTTATCCCGTTCTTGCAGGCAAGGCGGCGAATATCCTCAAGGTTCCTTTGGAAATGACTGTAAACAATTGGGAGGTTAGTGTTGTCCGCCCTTACCTGTTTTTCGAGAAACATTTCCATACCGCGCCAAACCTGAGGGGCGTCACCAGTGCTTGTTGATTCCAACAGATTCGTTATAAGCTGTCCCAGCTTAGTAGCTTTAAGCGCAATCCCCAAGCGGATGAGAGACAGATTAGAGCTAAGCGGCGAAAAAACGGTTCCCGCCCCGTATGGGCCAACCACCTCGTTGTTGCCAAGGTATACGACAAACAGATCGCTTTGATATCGTGTGCAATCTTCGGCGATTTCCAGAACCACATGAGAATTTATGGCCGGCATCGCAGGGACAATAACTTCGAAATTTGTTTTCGGATACTTCTGACGCAGCATCATTTGCAGAATTCTTCCGAAAGAAAATGCACCATCAGGTGTACCTGCCGCAGCGGAAGCTCCCATCACAAAGACTCGATAAGTATCGTTTGACTTGTTCACAGGAAAAACAAAAGGGTCGGTTGTTCGAGCAATGTTGGGGTGAAAGAAACGCCAGGCAAATTTGTTACTGTTACAGTAAGAGGGTATGGTATTTATTTTACGTTTGATGGTTATGTTTGTGGGGAAGCCATAACCAACCACGCGTAAGGTAATCTCCAGCAGCAAGAAAAGGAGAACTGGAATAATGGTAAGTGCAATAACTCGAAACATCCACAGCCGCCAGCCGGTTATCGGTTCACGCGGCATTTCTTCAACAGTTTTCTGTCTTTTTGAACGTTTGAAGATTCTGGAAATAAACTTTTTCTCTATCGGTGAGTGCGGCCTTGTTCTGCGCCTTTTAGTACGTGATGATTTCTTAATTTTTCGTCCTTTAGCACCCATTCACTAAGTCTCTTCAATAAGAATCATAATCCAAATAAATATTTTTACTTTAGGACACGTCCTACATTCCATCGGCCATTGCATACCATTCGATTAGTCGGAGGTAGTTTTTTTCAAATATGCCACTTCAGCCCTGGTCAGCAATCTGAATTTGCCGGCGCCGAGACCTCGTGCAGTGAGTTTGCCTATTCGTTTCCTAGTCAGTGCTCTTACAGGTAGACCGACCTTTGCCAACATCCTACGAACCTGGCGGTTAAGACCCTGCCGAATAGTAACTTCGAGCAGAGATTCCTTGTGTCCGCGCTTTAATATTTTCACTGACGCTCTGCCGGTTTTTCCTTCGGCCAACCAGATTCCCTTCTTCAACCTTTCAATCTGTTCTGCGGTAATCTCGCTCTTCACCTTAACAACGTAAGTCTTAGCCAAACCGTATCGCGGATGCGTTAATCTGTTTGCCAATTCGTTGTCGTTGGTAAGAATAATCAAACCTGTAGTGTCAGCGTCG
>CAZJIR010000578.1:0-1678 GCA_964546095.1 uncultured Pirellulales bacterium | reverse complement strand
ACGAACGCTGCAAGGGCAACTATGACCAAAAGTACCACCCCGATAACTTCTACGGGATTTTGTGCTGCTAAAGTTAAGTTTGTTAAGTTAAGCATAATATTTGTCCTTTCATTAACTTTCTTCAACGATACGGACGGTCAACTGTGTGCTCTCGACATCAATAACCTTGACCTTTTGACCTTTATCAATATATCCGCTTTCAGCTACGCATTCGACTCTCTGTCCTGAAAAATCACACATTCCTACCGGCCGCAATGGCGTAAGCACGAGGCCGACTCCACCAAGAAGACCTTTTAATTGTAACGTATCAGGTATAGCATCGCCCTGCTGTCGTTCCGGGGGTGTAAGTGTAACGCTCTTGCCGAATCTGGTTTTTGGAAATATCTTATAAGCAAGAATTAACACCACGGGTATCATTATAGCTGCGATAACTATGCCTATCCAGCCTGCTGTCGTGCTGTGTTGAAAAAATATCACTGCACCACCGATTAAACACGCCAGTGCGCAGATGCTTATCAGCCCCCCGCTCGGCACAAATACTTCGGCTATTATCAAAGCCGCACAGGCAAAATAAAGGAAAATAGCAAAAATCAGCCACCAATCCATGAGCTCATCCTTATATAGGTTATTGCGAACCCGTCTGTAGCGGGCGCGGCAATCTCAATTTCAAGCTATTGTTGCAAACATTATTGCATTAAGCTTAATCTTCAACTTTTTTGACAATTACTCTATTACCGTGAATTTCAATTATCTCGACTCTGGTGTCTTTGTCAAGGAACTCGGCCTCCGCGACAACATCTACTATTGCATCGCCGAACTTTGTTTTTCCCGTAGGCCTTAGTGTCGAGGTCACCACGCCAATATCACCGACGTTTACATTTACGGTTTTACTTTCAGGCGCAGTAGTCATACTAAAGGGCATGTCACCGTCTTGCCTTGGCACAGTTGGAATAAGTATCAATCCGCTAAGAAACCGAATCCGAGGTAGATATTTTGACAGTAACCACGCCAATACAATGAATCCTACAAATCCTAATGATAATCCCACAACTCCCCAGGTGAAATCACTCCATGCAAGTGCATCTTCGGGCCATGGTAATTTGTCAGGGGGATTTTTAATAAGCATACCGAATAAGCCCGCTAATATGCATACAATCCCCGAAAAACCTGCGATACCGAAACCGGGCAGAACCAAAAATTCGACGAGAAGCAGAAGTATTCCTAAAATAAATAATGCTACTTCCACCCAGTTAGCTAATCCGACGAGATATTTACTGCCGATTATAATTGTGAAGCATATAACCGCAGCAAGCCCTGGCAGCCCGATACCCGGTGTGTTAAATTCGACATAAACACCTAATAAAGCAAGCATGATAAGTATAGCCATTACCACCGGTGAGTTTAGCCATCGAACCATTTCTTCCGACCAGTTGGTCAAAAGCATAATCGGTTCGCCGGAGAAAGTTACCCCATCTCGCTTAGCTAAAAATTCGAGAGCCCCTGCTAAATCTTTAACAGTCGCTCGTGCTATGCCGTATTCGAAAGCTTTGGAAGCGGTCAGTGTTAAAAGCTCATCATCTTTGACAATCAGTTCTTTATTGTCCAGGTCGTAAGTATTGGGGTCTTTTGGTAGCTGCTCGTTTTCGAAAAATTCTAACTTTCCGGTTTGCAGGTTTTT
>CAZJIR010000577.1:0-1678 GCA_964546095.1 uncultured Pirellulales bacterium | reverse complement strand
CAGTTTGTCTAAAAACCTCCGCATAAGTTTAATATTTGACTTAAATATAGCCGATTTACGACTGTCTGCAAAATTGATCCGGGAATTCTAATTATAAAATAACTGCACTTTAAAAAGCCTCTATTTAAATCTTTTAGGCTCAATATTCTGAAAAGCAATGAAAGCCCCATTTCAAGGTACCCCTTGAATTGTTTTAGCCCAACCATGTTAATCAATCGTCTTAAATTATAAGCTGTCATCATAAACCCAACATCGGCACTAGCGCGGTGAAGATACTTTTTAGTCATGATATAAGAAAAGCCCCATTGTCGTTTTATTGTTCCGTAAGGGTGTTCCACTATCGCTTGTCGTTTCTTGTAAGTGGCAGGGTCATTTTCTATTCTTTGACGGTTTGCTTCTATATTTGCAGCGTGTTGCCGACGTTGAACTATCTTTCCATTCTTTTTGGCTTTGGTACACTTTTCTCTTACCGGACATCCTTTACACCTGGCGGTTTTGTATTGTTGAAAGATACTGCCACTGGCAGATTTATGCCATGTCCCATTGGTGGTTAGAGTGTGCCCTTGCGAACAGGTATACGTATTATCTTTTTCGTTGTAAATAAAGTTTTCCACATTATAAGCGGGATCCGGTGCCTGTGAACTTAAGGGTTTACCGGGGATAGCTACCATAACATCCACTCCTAATCTTTCGGCCATATCAAACTCAGAACCGGTATGATATCCCTTGTCGTAAAGGGCGGTAAAGTCGTTGGTGTGCAGGATGCTCTTAGCGCGTTGGAGCATATTGCCCATAGCCTTGCTGTCGTTGTGATTGGTGACTTTATAATCGATAGGTATGTTGTTTTTGGCATCTACAGTGGTTTGAACATTGTAAGCTACTTCGGTAATATTGTTACGGATAATCATCTGCCGGCTATCCGGGTCGGAGGTTGACACTTGCGCTTGGCCGGTTTCTTTGAGCTGCTTCTCTATCTTTTTATATTCAGCCTTTCGTTTGTTGTGCTTCTCTATTTCTTGTTCTGCCTGCTTTTTATTATCCCCATCACTCTCGGACAAGAACTGGTTATATTCATTGAGTTTCTTCTCAATGTACTCAATATGCCGGTCTATTTTCTTTTGGTTAAAGTTGTTCTTTTTACTGTTCTGGGCACGGAATTTAGTGCTATCCCCTGCAAGAAGTGTACCCCCGATCAGGTTAAAATGTTTGGCGATCCGAACCGTTTCACGGAATACTTTTTTTATCGCTTTGGGATTATCGCGCCTGAAATTGGATATCGTGTTATGATCAGGCTTTAAGCTGTTAAGCAGCCACATCACTTCAATATTGCGTTTGCACTCTTTCTCTAAATCCCTTGAGGAACGAACCTTATTCAGGTAACCATACATGTATAGTTTGAGCAGGTCGGCCGGATGATAGGCGGGTCTGCCATTTTCTACAAACGCTACCTTAAAACCAAATTCGTCCAGCTTTAGACTATACACAAACAGGTCGATTAACCTCACTTCATTTTCAGGGTCAATTGCATCATCAAGGGAGAGAGGAAAAAGGCAGGTCTGGTTTCTGTTTTGTCCTTGTATATACTTCATGAGTATAAGTTACAAATCACTGGCGCGTTTAACGAATTGTTGCTCCAAAGATTGTTAACAATAACAAGGGGTTTTTAGACAGTCTGACG
>CAZJIR010000576.1:0-1688 GCA_964546095.1 uncultured Pirellulales bacterium | reverse complement strand
TATCCGGGTCTCCATCGACTTCTTTCCTGCCGCCATATTTACTGCGTTTTACATTTTCTGCGCCCCATCCTCCGCCGCCGACTGTCAACGCGGCTTCGATTACCATTGGATCAGGTAAAAGTCTGTCATACGTCTTGCCGATGTCTTTACGGCCTATAGGAACATATACAGATTGTGGGACATCATCAGGCGGTGGCCCCGGGTAGTAATTCGGGTAATTCTTAGTGTAGCCGGAGATACCAGGGTCTACTACCTTGACTACACCCTGGGAAATTAAACCTAAGATATTGGGATTATCTTTTGATGGTTTTCCATCGGCCTCGTGTGCACCATCAACCACTACTGAATCAGCAATCCATATATTGCCTGTTGCGACGACGGCAACTTTACCTTTTACTACTTGGTCGCCGTTATGGTCGGATTTATCGCCGCCGATGATTACGTCGCCGTCTACGAATATCTGGCCCCCTGGTTCAGATTCTACACCGCCAAAAACCTGAGAGACATAAGTATCTTTGAGGTCGCGAGTGAATCTTAAGCCAATTTTATCTGCTTTATCGGGCATATAATGGTAACTGTAAGTGTCATATCTTATGTATTCGGTTGTAGAACTGCTGCCGGGTTTGATTTTGTAATCGAATGTCTTGTAGTCGCTGTTTCTTTGATAGCCGCGGACTGTACAGTCATTGGTAATACGGACTTTTCCAACGCCGCTTTCAACGAAAAACTCAAGCTGAACGGCGCCGTGTGGGCTCGATACAGACGCCTTTGCCGTCGGTTTAAACGAGAATAGTGTTTTCGTACTGTTCTTGAAACGATCGACCTTACTTTGGACTGAAGCTGCATCCATTATTTTACAGTCAGGCTGTTCAAAACAAATTCCATTATCAAAAACGTCTATCACTGATGTATATTTATCAGAGTCACCATCTGTGTTTCTTGCTTCGCCCATAGACACAACTTGTAAAAAGTCCGGGTCGCCTATTATGTAAATGTCTTTTTCATCCGGGGTGTCATCCTGTTCATTAATATGCAGCGGCATATCAATTGTTTCTCCGTCTACAAAGTTCACCGGATAAGTGCTGCTCATTCCAAGTGGGACCTTACATAAACCCATATCCCAGCCGCTGATTGCCTGAACGACCTTAACATTCACCGTCCTGTCGAAGATGCCGCTATTGCCGCTGGAGACAATACTATAAACCGGACGGGAGCCTGAGAACGAATAAAACTTGACTTGATAGCTGCAACTTCCATCCGGAAAACTTAACGTACCACTCGTTCCCGGGGCACCCTTTTGCAGTGCACTTAGCATATCCTGCTGCTGGCTCATCCAGAAAACCGCCTTTTCGTAACCAGCCTCAGCAGCGAGCATCGCGGCCGATTCGTTTTTCAGTCTGATTGCCTGGTATCTGACACCGTAGCTGGCTGTCAACATACCTAATCCCAGTGTCGCCAGCACAAGTATAGATATAACAATCAGAATTAGTGCTGAACCATTACGATTTTTTAAGGTTTTGAGTTTTGAGCTTTGATTTTTCACAATCTCAATCCTCCAAATTGGTTTAATCGATACTCGTTTTGGCCGTATATATAGACTTTGTCGATACTCATCTTGGCCAAATATTTCGCATTAATGTAGCTGTCATCACATTGATACTCTCATCGTTTTCAGGGTCCGTTAGGGT
>CAZJIR010000575.1:0-1698 GCA_964546095.1 uncultured Pirellulales bacterium | reverse complement strand
CGGCCAAGGTAACGGGCAATGTTACCATCAGACCTCATGGCAGGCTTCGAGGACCAATCAAATTAAAGGAGCTATATCCCCTGCTTGAATCCGTGCTGCAGTTCCATGGTTTTGCGATGACTCGAAGGGGTAATCTGGTTACTATAGTTCCCGTAGCAGAAGCACAAAATATTGACCCTGACCTGTACTCTGACACGAAGAGTATTGAGATGGGAGATGCAGTGGTAACTTCTGTTTTTAAGCTTAAATATATAGATACGGCCAGTGCCAAGAATTTTCTGGATGCAATGAAGCTCGCCATCGATACCAGCCCTATTACCGAAACTCAGACACTTATAGTGACCGGTTACGCTTATCGTATGCCGCGCATAGAAGCACTTTTGGATATGGTTGACAGACCCGGAGAGCCGAGAAAGTTCAGATTCAGGCAATTACAGTACACAATGGCACAGACGCTTGCTCCTAAAATCCAGACACTTGCCGAGCAATTAGGAACTATAACCGTTACAATAGCAGCCGAGCCGACTGCACCGTATACGCCAAGTGCACGCAAGCCCGGAGAGACAACTACTGCATATAATGCCCGAATTCGCCAGGAACGGGCTGCGGCGGCCCGAAGAAGAACCGCAGCTTCTACTGCAGCAACGGCTGAGCCGGCCAGACCAACTGTCTATCTCGACGCCGACGAAAGGACAAATCGCATTTTAATGATAGGTATTAGTGAGCAATTGGATGAGGTCGAGGGGTTGATAGATACGCTTGATGTTGCGCAGCAGGACCTGCGGACCCTGGAATTATATAAAATCAGACACGTTGATGCTGAAGAGGTGAAAAATAAACTTGCAGAGCTTGGTGTAATCAGCGTCAGCCAGATGACTTCTTATTCTTCAAGACTTACCGATGGTGCCAAGCCACCGACTTCAACTACAACAACGAGGGGGCAAACAGCAGGCAGACCCCAGACTACAAGGAGAGCCCGAACAGCCGACATGGAAACCGAAGGTCTTGAGGGAGAACCTCAGGTAGCGGTAGTTCGGTCGACAAATTCACTGCTGGTGAATGCTACTGCCGAACAACACGCACGGATAATAACTATTAAGGACTATGTGGACAGAGAAATGGAAGAAGAGGAAATACCTTATAGGGTTTATCCACTCGAAAACCAGTCGCCGGAACATTTGGCAACGATTCTGGAGCCACTTATTCAAGAGACTATTCTGGACAAGGAAGGCAAGATTGAAGAGGTTATACAAAAGCAGGACGAACAAGTCACTATAGTTGCCGACCCGAACACCTTTTCGTTGATTGTCTATGCGAGCAAAAAGAATCAGGATTGGGTATCAAGCCTGATAGAAAAATTAGATAAAAGAAGGCCGCAGGTCCTTATAGATGTAACGCTGGTTCAGATATCAAAGGCCGACGCTTTTGATTACGACCTCAATTTGATTCAGAGCTTTCCGAATTTGATCAGCACATCCGGCGTGACCAGTGCTCTTCTACCGGCTATTGAAGCAGTTGGAGCTGTTGCTGGAAATGGAAATAGTGAAACTGTAAGAACAAATTTAGTCGATTCGCTTTTAAGCAGTGGCAGAGACCGCTTTATCGATTTTCAGTCTTTTGGCGGTGCCGGGAAAGGCTTTTATGGCGACAGACACATTAACGCTTTGTTGACTGCTATGCAGACAAAGGATTACGGCA
>CAZJIR010000574.1:0-1698 GCA_964546095.1 uncultured Pirellulales bacterium | reverse complement strand
TCCAGACTTGTAAAAACATAAACTGCAATAAAAACTGTAAGCCCAACAGGTACAAAAACCAGAAGGCCTTTCAGGAAGTATTTTATAGTTTTTCTCATTTTGATAACTCCGAATAGAATCACTTTTCGATTGGCTCATTTCCGATACTGTTATTTTTTGAAAAAGACCGCACTGCTAATATATAAGGAACAATAGAAACAAGAAAGAAGATAAGACATATAGTTTCTATCTGTTCTTTTCCTACATAGTTGTGGATTATTCTCCATATAGATATTGTTTTATTAGGCCAAAATAAACTTACGTCGAAATGATATGCTCCGTCAATTAAATTGTGAAGCCAGACACCGAGGATGCCGGAGATGACCATTTTTCGTAAACCGGTTTCGTATGGTATGCGAAATAGTCGCATTATTTTTTTGAAAAGGTTCCGTAAGGGCCAGGCCGCCACACCCCAAAGTGCTCCTGCCGCCGCCCCAATTAAAAGCGTATGAACATAGCGGTGTATCGGCCATCCAAGATTGAAAAAAACTATAATCAGCACCTCAATATCGACAATCACATTGGCCAGGACAAAAACAGGGATATCGAGCCACTTCCTGAATACCAAACCGATGAATCCGCTGGGTCCGAAATGATATGGTGTCACCGGCATTTAAGCCTCAATTTTAAATAATAGAAAATACCTAAATACCGATTAAGTACTCACCTTTTTGCAGATAGTTTTGGACATAGTCTTTGATAGAATCTTCAAGTGGAGTTGTATCTTTGTTATAGCTGGCTTTGCGGAGTTTGGCTATATCGGCGCAAGTATAGTATTGATAATGGTCGCGGATTGATTCGGGCATATCTATATATTCGATTTTCGGCTTTTTACCTATAGCAGCGAAAACAGCTTTGACCAGGTCACTCCAGGTGCAGGCTTTACCGGTGCCGATATTAAACAGTCCTCCAATATGTGGATTGTCATAGAAAAACAGCGTCATATCAACCGTATCCTTGATGTAGATAAAATCACGTAACTGCTGACCATCAGCGTATTCGGGTATATACGATTTGAAGAGACGGACTTTACCGGTTTTATTGACTTGCTCAAAGGCCTTTGTGGCAAAGCTTCGCATATCGCCCTTATGATATTCATTCGGGCCGAATACATTGAAATATTTCAGGCCAACTATCTTTTTTAGAAGACCGGTTCTATGTGCCCAGAGGTCAAAAAGTTGTTTTGAATAACCGTACATATTCAGAGGTCTAAGGTTTTCGATTTTTTCCAGGTCATCGCTAAAGCCATTAGAACCGTTCCCGTAAGTGGCTGCACTGGAGGCATAGATAAAGCGTATGTTATCGGCCGTGGCCCATTGGGCTAATAATTTGCTGAACTCGTAGTTGTTTTTTATTAGGTAGGAAGCGTCTGTCTCGGTTGTGTCGGAACAGGCGCCAAGATGAAATACAGCCTCGATAGAGCCATCAAATTTGTTTTCGATAACCATTTCAAGGAAGTCGACTTTTTCGACATAGTCGGCGAAGGACAGGTTCCGAAGATTCTTCCATTTTTGGTCTGTACCAAGCTCATCGACGACGAGGATATCGGTGATTTTCCTTTTGTTCAGTGCGGCTATAAGCGCTGAGCCGATAAAACCGGCTCCGCCGGTGATTATTATCATATTATGTGTCCCTTAAAATAAGCTTTACAAAAGGTCC
>CAZJIR010000573.1:0-1702 GCA_964546095.1 uncultured Pirellulales bacterium | reverse complement strand
AGCTTCTTCGAGGACAGCCAGTCCGTCAATGTCACCGCCCAGTTTCAAATCGGTAACAACAATATCGACCTGCTGGCTGCGTACAATCTCCAGCGCATCTTTGCCGGTATAGACGGTGATTGCCTTTGCGCACAATTTCTCTAGCGCTTCGGCAATACCATCTGCATGGTCGCGCTCATCGTCAATAACCAGGATTACACCTGCTTTTTGGCTCAAATTTACACCTCACTAGTCCTGAATGGGCAGCATTATAGTAAATGATGTCCCTTTGCCAGGCTCGCTGTCAACCTTTATCGTGCCTTTATGTGCTTCGATAATTTTCTTTACTGTCGGTAATCCCAGCCCTCTGCCCTCTGGCCGGGAGGAATAATAGGCATCGAAAATATGCGGCAGTATGTCTGGAGTAATACCACTGCCGGTATCGTTAATCTGGATGACCGCATCTTTTTCTAATCGGTCTGTTTTTATCATCAGCTCTCCACCATTGCTTATTGCCTGCTGGGCGTTTATGAACAGGTTTAATATTACTTGTTTTAGCATATCAGTGTCAACTTTGCAAATAAGCGGCTTATTATATGAACCGTAGCGAAGAGTTATCGAGTGGCTGTGGGCCTGGGGTGAATAAAAATCGACCATATCGCTGATAAGCTCGTTGATGTCGATACTCGCAAATTGTAATTCGGTCCTGTCAACATAGCGCAGGAAACCGTCGAGTATCTGTTCGAGTCTGTCCGTTTCTTTCTGAATAACGGCCATTTTTCTTAGAGCTCTTTTAAATTTCCGGTTATTTTGTTCTGAGTCGATTTCGCCTGAGGATTCAATAGAAGTTAAATCCTCAAGCTCTTCGCTGATAAGTTTCAAATTAATCTTTATTGTAGAGAGAGGATTTTTAATCTCGTGGGCGAGTTCGCCTGTCAGCTTGCTCAATTCCTCAAGCTGTTCAGTATGCAAATTATTATTTTTTTGAATTTTAGAATACTTTTTACGCAGAAGTAACACGATAACCGGAACGACAGCCAATAAAGCAACAACAAAACCACATACAAACTGCTGCACTTATCTTCCCTCTGCCTTTTAAGCCCGTTGATTGGAGCAAAGTCTCATAAATACCGAGAACCCAAACGCGCTTCAAATTTAAGAACGCTTGTAATTTTTTATTCATCTACCCCCCCTGCCAATATTATTTTTTCTGATTGGCTTGTGTTTCCTTTGGTTTTTCTTCTTTTTTGCCCATTTCGATAAGAGCTGCTTTACGGGACAGTTTTAATCTGCCCTGGTCGTCAATCAATAATAATTTGACCGGTATCAAATCACCCATTTTGCAAACTTCTTCAACTTTCTTAACGTAACCATCGCTCAGTTCACTGATATGACACAGACCTTCAACACCTGGTGTGATTTCAACAAATACTCCAAAATCTTTTACAGAGACAACCTTTGACTGGGGATATATCCGGCCGACTTTAGGCGGCTGCGTGATATTCTCGATTATCTCCCTGGCCTTGAGGTGGCCATCGCCGCCGAGGCAGCTTATATAAATGGTACCGTCCTCTTCGACCTCAATAGTTGTATCTGTTTGTTCCTGAATACCCTTGATTACTTTTCCGCCCGGCCCGATTACCTTGCCAATAAACTCGGGGTCGATTTCAATGCTTATCAGCTTCGGTGCATACACACTTAATTCAGGTCTGGGTTCGCTAAT
>CAZJIR010000572.1:0-1704 GCA_964546095.1 uncultured Pirellulales bacterium | reverse complement strand
CAGAGAGGCGATTAGACATAAAACAATAGAGTTTGCGAAGGTTGGTTGCTATTTCACCGCCGGCATCCATATCCAGGACAGCATTAAGCTCATTGATTATGTCTTGAGCTTTATTTATGTACAAGCTCTTCGATTCGTTATTGTTTTTCTCCATTTCTTCGATTGCCAATTTCATAAATTTAATTGCACCATCATAGAGCATAACAATTAGACGTCCTTTGCTTTGGGTGGTGACGGTATTTTCTTGGTATGCTGCGATTCCATTCATAGTATCGCTCCGTAATATTTTATCTCGTGCTACGTGGTCTATATTTATGTGAGTTTCAAAGGCCTTATCTTAGTTCTCAATAATAGCACTACGATATTTGTTAATATGTGTTTTAACTTATAGGGAGATGGCTGAGGAGTGCGCCCCAGTCATCTCCCCTATAGTTATTCACAATTTGAATGCTGCTTTTTATCTTATCTGAGCAGTGTCAATGCCATCTGGGGCATTGTATTAGCCTGTGCCAGCATTGAGATACCGGCTTGTGCCAGCACCTGATTCCTGGTCATCTTTGCCATTTCGGTAGCCACATCGACATCCGAAACACGGGACTCGGCTGCCATCAGGTTCTCAGCCTGAATATTAAGCACCGATATGGTACTTTCCAGACGGTTCATCTTATAACCGAACTTGGATCGTGCAGTATCTTTGGTCCCGATTGCTGTATCCAATGTTGTCAGTGCCGCATTGGCGCTGGTTGTGTTGGAAATGGTCAGGGCCGTAATATTGAGACCACCGGATGCACTGGTGAGATTGCTACCTGCAATGCTGATTGCATCGGTTGAAAGCTCACCGAAGTGAATATTCACGGTAGCGGAGTTGTCGAGCATCTTAATACCGTTGAACTTGGTTGCTCCGGCGATACGGTCAATTTCGTTACGCATTTCGGCGAACTCGTTCTGCATGATTGTTCTCTGAGCAGAAGAGTACGAACCCGTGGATGCCTGTTCGGCCAACTGTTGCATACGAACCAGAGCATCGTCGATTGTCGCCATAGCGCCTTCCATTGTCTGCAGCATGCTAATGCCGTCCTGAGCATTTCGAGCACCTTGTTGGATGACAGCAACATCGGCTCGCATCAATTCGCGGACGGCCAGGCCGGCTGCGTCATCCTTTGAGCTATTGATGCGCAAGCCTGACGACAGCCTTTCAACCGATGTGGCCAGAGCATCATAGCTCGTACCCAGATGTCGGGCGGCGTTTTCAGCCATAAGGTTGTTCTTAATTGCTAACATATTGACTCCTTAAAAGTGCCTAACAAATCTCTCCTGACCCTGTCAAAGAAAAAACCAGAATCATAACTTTAATATTCTATTAGCGCACCCGATAAAAATGCTTCTAACATCATTTATCGAATGTAAAGGAGAAACCTTAAGGAATTTTTTCTAGAATTTTAATTTAAACTGATGGGCGGTATGCAAAAGCTTTGCGGATTCTCGTTTTACAGAAGCATAAATAATATGTATAGATAACTCTCAACTTCGATGAGAGATCTTTATAGCTATTTGGAGGATTAAGAACTAAATAAATGTCTGAGAAGGTTGATGTTTTGGGATAAATACATACTCAAATTAATTTGGGCGTTATCTATCGTTCTGTATCATTCCTGGCACCGCCGGCCGGTACTGCATCTTCTTCCCAAAGTTGAAGAATGCACT
>CAZJIR010000571.1:0-1709 GCA_964546095.1 uncultured Pirellulales bacterium | reverse complement strand
TTTTAGGCCGAATCACGATGCAAAAAGGTCCGGAATATTTTCTCCAGGCAGCAAAGAAAGTTCTGGAATTCATTGATAATGTCAAGTTTGTAATGGTCGGTTCAGGTGATTTGATGCACCGTTCAATTGAAATGGCGGCGGAACTCGGTATCGGACACAAGGTTTTGTTTACGGGTTTTTTACGCGGCGAAGATGTCCAAAGAATATATAAAATGGCTGACTTGTATGTGATGCCTTCAGTATCGGAACCATTTGGAATCGCACCATTGGAAGCGTTGAACAATGATGTACCGGTCATAATAAGCAAACAAAGCGGTGTATCTGAGGTCTTGATGCACGCTCTGAAGGTTGACTTCTGGGACATCAATGAAATTGCCAACAAGATTGTGGCAGTACTGAAATATCCACCATTGCAGGAGACATTGGCAAACCACGGCAATTTTGAGGTCAGAAAGCTGCGATGGAGAGATGCCGCAGCCAAATGCATAAGAATTTATGAAGATACACTGGTTGCGGTTTAACAATATCACACGAAGAATAAATGCAATACGAGATATGATATTATGCCTTCGGTATGTTTCTACTTTCAAGTCCATCAGCCCATGCGATTAAGACACTATACGGTGTTTGATAAAAACGACTGTTATTTTGACGATTATAAAAATGCTTCTATATGTCGGAAGGTTGCGAATAAATGTTATCTCCCCGCAAATCGACTGATTCTTGATTTGATACGCCGGTTTGAAGGTCGTTTTAAGGTCGCATACAGCATAACCGGCATATTACTGGAGCAAATCCTGTCATTTTCGCCGGAAGTTATGAGCACATTCGACGCCCTTGCGGAAACCGGCTGTGTAGAATTTTTAGCTGAGACATATTATCACAGTCTAAGCTTTTTATATTCGCCTGATGAATTCGTAGAGCAGGTAAACAAACATACCGAAAGTATTAACTATTATTTCGGTCAGAAGCCGCGAATATTTAGAAATACAGAGTTGATATACAACAATGATTTAGCTGCTCTTATTGAATCAACAGGCAACTTTGACGCGATATTAAGTGAGGGGGCAGACCACATCTTAGGCTATAGAAGTCCGAATTTTGTTTATCAGCCCAAAAACTGCAGCAAATTGAAACTCCTGCTGAAAAACTATATGTTGAGTGACGATATTGCCTTTAGATTTTCCAACCGTGATTGGTCCCAGTGGCCCTTGACGGCGGATAAGTTCACCCGATGGATAAACGATGTTAACGGTAATGGTAATGTAGTGAATCTGTTTATGGATTATGAAACATTCGGTGAACACCAATGGGAAGATACCGGAATATTCGATTTTATGCGACATTTGCCGCAGGAGGTTCTAAAACATCCTGACAACAACTTCAAAACTCCGAGTGAAGTAGTGCAATGTTATCAACCTGTTGGTGTGGTTGATGTGCCGCATATCATAAGCTGGGCTGATATCGAAAGAGACCTCTCCGCCTGGGTTGGAAACGCTATGCAATCAAATGCTATTCATGAGCTCTATCGTCTTGAAAAGAAAATCAAACAAACCAGCGACGAAAAAATCATTGCAGACTGGCGAAAATTGCAGGCGTCAGACCACTTCTATTATATGTGCACGAAATATTTTGCCGATGGCGATGTGCATAAATATTTTAATCCCTATAATTCGCCTTATGATTCTTATATAAACTTTATGAATGTG
>CAZJIR010000570.1:0-1715 GCA_964546095.1 uncultured Pirellulales bacterium | reverse complement strand
TGCTCAAGGGCTTTGCAAGGTGGAACAATTTCGGCGGCGATGCAGCCAACGTGGATTCGACAGGCTCACCACAGGTTTCCACCGCCGTGGGCTATTCCTTCGGCCAGAATATGTATACGCCGGACCACGCCGACGACCCGCCGGCAAGAAGGGCCCACGACCGTGTATTCGCCGCGTGGCTTTATGGTGGGATATTCGTGCAGCGGACGACACAAAAGGAGATGGAACACTTCGAGCTGAATATGGGCGTTATAGGCCCGTCGGCCCTCGGGGGCGAAGTTCAAACTCTCATTCATGACCTTGTCCGCCAGGAAGAACCCAATGGGTGGAAGGACCAGTTGGACGACGAATTCGCGATTGATTTTACGTGGCTGAAAAGACAACGGGCCGACGGCCTGCTGTTCAGGGGCGAGCCGAATTTTGATTCACATCTCGAGTATGGTTTTATGGCCGGGTCGGTGCACCGCAACGCAAATCTCGGCGTTATTTTACGCTGGGGGGATAATCTGCCGAACGATTTCGGCCCGGGGCGATTAGAGGCGCCCGATTGCGCCACGGGGCCGATTAGCGACAAGCAGACATACCTTTATTTTTTCGGGCGGGCAAGCGTAAAAGCCGTGCAGTATGACCGATTCCTGACGGGGCTGGATACCGAGCCGGTCGTCGGGCAATTCCAGCTTGGCGCCGTCTGGCGATACAGATCCTTTGAGGTAAGCTACTCTCAGACCTTCCTCACCAGAGAATACAAGGGGCAACCTGAAGCGGACTCATTTGCCGCGTTGAATCTGAGTTATTATTTCTAAAAGGCCAAGCCGATGCTCAGTTCGGTTCGGCGAAGCAATCCCCGCCCTACGATTACCTACAAACCCGTCTAAGGCGAGGTCTCGCTGAAGGCGGAGATGAATTGCACCCGAAGAAAGCACTAAAGCACCTGCAAAGATATGTTTTACGGTTAAACTGCTTGCTTTTAAGTTTTGCACGGGTGCAACGACTTATTACTTTGGTACTTTAAGGAGAAAACAGTGGAAACACGGGTTAGAAGTGGCGTTTTGACACCGATACGGACGGCTTTGGCTGCGGCGCTTGCCGTAGCGTGTGGCGCGCCAGCGGCGCTCGCCAGCGAAGCAGATATGGTATTGCCCGACCTCAAATCGGTAAAGTTCCTGGCCGACAAGGTTGACGGATGGTCACTGTTGGTTTGGGGTCTGGCAATATGTGTGTTTGGTATCGTCTTCGGCGTTGTGCAGTACCGCCGGATAAAACAGATGAAGGTGCACAAGGCGATGCTCGATATCTCCGAGCTTATCTACACCACCTGCAAGAGGTATGTGTGTCGCAGGATACGCTCCACGTCTCTCATCCGCCTCCTGATAACGCTCGAAGACCACGGTTGTATTCAGCCGGCCTTCTCGGCATCGGGGAACCTTCAAATCAACTACTCCGTGTGGCGTGGCCAATTGCCGCTGGTAATAGCCGTTGCGATATCCACGCCGACCAACAGAACGCTGATTCCAGCCGGCATCCAAATGATTGTCCCTGATAAGTTCCATCGCCTTCTGTGCCAAATCGGCGACAAGTTGTCGGACTGATTTGTTTATCCATGTCCAAAAAACTTCTTGCGAGCAGGGGTCGCCTTCGCTCCAGCCGGATGACAACCACGCCTTCATCCTAACTTACACACAATTACTTATACTAAGTGCGTCCTGCGGGAAACA
>CAZJIR010000569.1:0-1741 GCA_964546095.1 uncultured Pirellulales bacterium | reverse complement strand
TTGCAAAGGAATTGGACATCGGCAAATGGGACACCACGACACATTTTAAAATGATGTTTGCGCCACTAACAGGCAGCGACACTAAGAGTCTGCTGTTGTTCGACAGCAGGAAATTCGCAATTATTACCCCACTGAGTAGCGATAATACCGCGCAGCATTTGGAGCAACAGTTTAGTTACGAGACAAAAATAAAAGACGGCATATACGGCAACCTAACAGCAGGAGACATAAACTCCGACGACCAAACCGATATTATTATGGTAGAACATAATCACAATCATATTGAAATTCTTGCTTTTGATGTCGGCCTGAATCCAATTCCGGCCATGCGTTTTAAGATATTCGAGCAAAAAAGTTATCGCAGTAACAGGCCAAGCCCTAAGCCAAATATCGAACCACGAGAATTAGGGCTCGCAGACGTAACAAACGATGGTAAAGAAGATTTAGTAACTGTTATCCACGACCGTATCATTATCTATCCCCAGGACTAATTTCATATTGCGTACAGAGCAAAATGGCAAGCGAAAACAAAAAAGTTTTTATTGCGCTTAGCGGCGGAGTGGACAGCTCGACCACCGCTGCATTACTGAACCAGAATGGTTTCAACTGTGCAGGAGTATTTATGGTTACCTGCGATGAAAGTCACCATGCTCAGGCAGATGCCGAAAAGGTAGCAGAAACGTTAGGAATAAAACTTCATGTGCTTGACCTCCGCAGGGATTTTGAGCATATTCTTGATTATTTTTGTAGTGAATACAAAAAAGGGCGAACTCCCAATCCGTGCGTTTTTTGTAACAGGCATATCAAATTCGGGAAACTGTGGGATTTTGCACGAAGTAACGGAGCTGAGTTATTTGCCACCGGCCATTATGCAAGAATTCTTGAGCACAACAACCAAACAGGCTTATATGAGAGCCTTAATTCTGTTAAAGACCAGTCTTACGTATTGTCGATGATTGATAAAAATACACTGCCTTATATTACCTTACCAATGGGTGGCTACTCAAAGGATCAGACGCGTCAAATGGCAGCAAAGTTTGGTTTAGGCACTGAACACAAGACTGAATCCCAGGAAATATGTTTTATTCCAGACGATAACTATATAGCTATGCTGGAGCAACGATGTCCGGAACTTGTTTGCAAGGGAAACATTATCGACAGCAACGGTAAGATTCTTGGCCAACATGATGGTGTACACAGATTCACAATCGGTCAACGACGAGGATTGAGAGTTGCAATGGGCAAGCCTTATTATGTAGTGAAGATTGACGCCGCAACTAATACGGTTACACTCGGCCCAAAAGAAGAAGTTATGCAAAGCAAATTTTGGGCAACAAGTGTAAACTGGCTTATCGATGAACACGCCCAATCTTTTCGAGCAAAGGTGAAAATACGTTATAATGATACAGGCTCTCCAGCAAGGATCCGACTGCAAGGAAATAACATTATGGTTGAATTCAATGAACCAAATTCAGCGATAACTCCGGGCCAATTAGCCGCTTTTTACGTACAGGAAGGAGAAAACAGCAGGTGTATCGGTGGAGGATGGATTGATCAAGTGGCAAATTAATAGTTTGTTAGGGAAAATGCCAGAGCTAAATACTTATTCTTAGATACAAAAAATTACTTTCAACTATCAGATATGGAGACACCCGATAACATTCTGGACATACTCAGAGAAAAGGGCGCTGAAGCTGCGCGGAAAGCGCAACGAGGAGTAATTGTGCAACCCGGAGCGATT
>CAZJIR010000568.1:0-1758 GCA_964546095.1 uncultured Pirellulales bacterium | reverse complement strand
TCAACAAAGCGTTTGGCATGTATTTCATTTTGAAGATGTCCTATGAGCCGCATTCAGTCTCCTTGTAAACGGCATAGATTATAGCTATACAGGCGACACTGTCAAGTTTGTAGGTGTGGTCTTGAAACTCTTGAATAAACACTGAACATTATAAAGTCTCGCGTATCTAATAAATCTGAACTGGAGGAGTAAAACTCGAAATGAAAAATAAGTGCCAGGACATATAGCAAGTATACGATTAAAAGTATTGAAGAAAACAATAAAGGAAGAAAAAGAAATGGCCTTTTTAGTCTTTTGTAATATCATAGGTTAGTGGGCGCGTTGAGATTTGGTCTTAGAGTTAATGATACATAGAAAGGTTGTGGAATGGTTCGACGAGAGATTTGTCTGTTGATTATACTTTGCAGTTTAGCGGTATTGAACGCTCAGGACAGGCCGGGAGTGAAGGATGAAGCCAGCCGGTGGGAAGAGACGATTCGAGTTTTCGAAAGGTGGGACAGAAAGAACTCGTTTCCTTCTGATGCGGTATTATTTGCGGGTAGTTCGAGCATTCGGCTGTGGCAAACCCGCGAGTGTTTCGAGGAGTACAAGGTGATTAACCGTGGGTTCGGCGGCTCTCAAATTTCGGATATAAATTATTTTGCAGAACGAATTGTGCTGCGTTATAAGCCGAAGGTGATAGTATTTTACGCGGGAGACAACGATGTAGCAGGCGGCAAGAGTGCAAAACGCGTGTTTGAAGATTATATGAAATTCGAGAAGCTGGTACATAAGGAACTGCCGGAGACCCGGATTGTTTTCATAAGTATTAAGCCAAGCCGAAGCCGATGGTCTCTCTGGAATGTTATGAAGTCGGCAAATATGATGATTAAGGATTACTCGATGAAAGACAGCCGGTTGTCTTATTTCGATGGAGCAACGCCGCTGCTGGACAGCGAGGGTGAGCCTAATGCAGAGCTGTTTCTGGGTGACAAATTGCATCTGAACAGTAAAGGGTACGAAGTATGGACGAAATTGCTCAAACCGACCATCAAAGAAGCATTAACAACAGAAAAGAATTATAAGCGACGATTAAGGTTCTAAAGAAAGTGTGATGAAGAGTCGATAAACAATAATATGGGAGCAGAATTAGGCACATACGACTGTACAGATATGTCAACACAGGGACAAAATGAACAAATCAAAGAAGAAAAGACTGGTATGAAGAAATGTCCCTATTGTGCAGAGCAAATTCAGGCAGAGGCTATCAAGTGCCGGTACTGCGGCGAGTTTCTTTACGGGTCAGGCCGGGCCGGTTCGAGGCCTCGGAGTAAAAAATGGTACTTTGCCACGTCAAGTGTCGTAATTGCGCTGCTGGGTCTTGGGCCGTTAGCCCTTCCACTGGTGTGGTTGAATCCTCGTTATAAACCCGCGACAAAGGCGGTTATTACTGTGATTGTTCTGGCTGTCACGGTGTTGTGCATTTTCCTGATGGCTTACATTTATCAACAGTTGCTTGGACAGTTCGATGCACTGGGGATGTAAGTACTTTTCATCAGGCCATTCATTAAACAGATCTAAAAGAAAACCCCCCGCGGTGCGATTGCAGGGGGTTAAGCAGGGGGAGTGTAATTGTAATATAAATGTCGCTATATATTGTTATTTGGACATCTTTTTTGTTTCATAAAATCAAATTTCCTTCAAGCACCAAGCATTTGTATAACAACTCGATGTTACAGTTTTGTTACCATTCTGTTACATTTACATTTTTTTCATATA
>CAZJIR010000567.1:0-1762 GCA_964546095.1 uncultured Pirellulales bacterium | reverse complement strand
GTCTGTTGTAACAAGTCTCGAACTTGTCCCTGGGTCTGGATTTTACCACCGTAGAGAATTGCGATTCTATCACATACATCTTCGACGTCCGCAAGCAAATGACTGCAAAGTAGAATTGTCTTGCCGCGTTCGGAAAGTTTCAGGATTAAATCTTTTATTTGTCTTGTACCGATAGGGTCGAGTCCCGTTGTTGGCTCGTCCAATATAAGTAAGTCGGGGTCGTTTATTAATGCCTGTGCCAGGCCGATTCTGCGCGCCATACCTTTCGAAAAAGTCCCAACCGGTCTGTTTGCGACGGCCTTTAATCCGACCATATCAAGAAGAGCTTCGATGCGCATTTTCCGTAATTTGGTGGGCAGGCCGAATAATCTGCCGTAAAAATCCAGCGTTTCGCGAGCGTTCAAATATCTGTATAGGTAGGACTCTTCAGGTAAAAAACCGATTCTTGAGTTGATTTCAGTATCCGAACCTTCACCTCCGAGAATCAGAGCTTTTCCCTTTGTCGGATAGAGCAGGCCTAATAGCATTTTCAGGGTGGTTGTCTTACCTGAGCCGTTAGGGCCTAAAAGGCCGAAGACTTCATTGTAACGAACCTGTAAATTCAGGTCGTCCACGGCATAAACCTTGGTCCTGCCCCACCAATCAGAGAAAATCTTGGTTAAAGATAAAGTTTCGACTGCGTATTCCATAGTTATTTATCTTTTCAAGCGTATTTGGTGTTTTGCCCCTGCTTCGTTTTTTACGCTTGTGGTTCGTGTTCGAGCTCCTCGCCATAGCGAACGAGTCGAGCACTGTTAAAGACGACAATCAGTGAGCCGACGAAATGCAAAACCGCGGCGTAAATCGCCGGCAGCCAATCTGCAGCCGCTGCTACATCACCGAGAATAATAAACATTATTCCAAAGCCGAGATTTTGATTAATGACTCTTCTTGTTTTTCGGGAAAGCCGGACAAGAAAAGGCAGCCGCTTCAAGTCATCGCTCATTAATGCAATCGAAGCGGAATTTATAGCTACATCACTACCGGCGGCGCCCATAGCAATACCCAAATCACCTGCCGCCAGAGCAGGCGCGTCATTTATTCCGTCACCGACAACCACAACAGTGTGGCCGTCCTTTTTAATCTGTTCGACAATCGCTAATTTATCTTGTGGCAAACATTGTGCCTTAAAATCTGTACAGCTCAGCTCGGCAGCAACACGGCTGGCCACCTCATCGCGGTCGCCTGTCAGCATAGTTACTCTTTTTATACCGACATCAAGTAACTCCCTGATGGCTTGCTGGGCTTCGGGTCTGGTTTTGTCCTGCAAACCAATCCAGCCGATACACTTTGAATCTTTCGCTACATAAAGCGTACTAAAGCCCTGCTCCTCATGCAGGGCAGGGTCGGAAATGTTACTTATATCTATGTTGTTTTCTTTCAGGAAAGTGTCTCTGCCGACGTAAATAGTAGCTGAATCAACTGTTGCAGTTACCCCTTTACCCGGGGTTTCCTGGAAATTATCCGTTGCAGGTAAAGTAAGATTTGCCTGTTTTGTTACTTCCCTCAGTGCCCTTGCTGCCGGGTGTTTACTCATTTGCTCGGCAGAGGCGGCGGCAGTTAATAATTCAGCCGGCTCAACACTTTCAGCGGGCGTCAGTTTAGTTACGTACAGCCGACCTGTAGTTACTGTTCCCGTTTTATCAAATACCATTGCCGTCATCTTGCCGGCTATCTCACGGTCTGCCACATTTTTTATCAGAATACCGAGGCGGGCGGAGGC
>CAZJIR010000566.1:650-1764 GCA_964546095.1 uncultured Pirellulales bacterium | reverse complement strand
TGTACGCGAAAGTCCGAACGCACCCTGGCCGTATATGATGCCGAAATTGACAGCTTTGCAGCTTGAACGCATTTCGCCGGTTACTTCTTCAAGCGGACAATTAAAAATCTGTGAGGCGACAAAGCGATGGATGTCCCGGTCTTTAGCAAAGGCATCCATAAGGGCCTGGTCCTTTGAAAAATGCGCCAGCAAACGCAGCTCAATTTGTGAGTAGTCGGCACTCAGGATACAGTCACTCTTCCGGGCGGGAAAGAAAGCATCGCGAATCTTCCGGCCAAGCTCGGTACGTATAGGTATGTTCTGCAGATTTGGGTTGCTGGAACTTAACCGTCCCGTTGCAGTAATGGTCTGGTTGAAGGAAGCGTGAACACGATTAGTTCGCAGATTAATAAGCAAGCCGAGCTTGTCAACGTATGTGTTTTTCAGCTTGCTCAGGGTACGGTACTGAAGAATCAACTCGATAACCGGATGCTGGTCGCTCAGTTGTTCTAGAACAGCCGCGTCGGTGCTCAGGCCTGATTTGCCCCTTCGAACGGGTATCAGGTTCAGTTTGTTAAAGAGTATCTCGGCAAGCTGCTTTGGAGAATCAACGTTGAAAACCTCACCGGCGTGTTCGTAAATCTGCTCGGTAATGGTTTTCAGTGTCTCTGTGATTTCGCCCGACATTTTTCTAAGCAAAGCCGTATCCAGCGAAACGCCATTGTATTCCATAGTCGACAGCACGGAAACAAGCGGCATTTCAACCTCATCGAACAGCTTCTTAATCAAAGGCTGCTTTTCGAGAAGGTCTTTGAGGTAAAGATAAAGCTGAAAAGTTATGTCGGCGTCTTCAGCGGCGTATTCACAGCCGGCTTCGGTATCGACCATATCGAAAGTGAGCTGGTTTTTGCCTTTGCCTATCAAGGCCGTGATTGGAATACAATCGTAATTAAGAAAATCAGCAGCCATCTTATTCATCGAATGGCCGCGCGCCGGGTCCAGACAATACGAAGCAACCATAGTGTCAAAATAAACCCCCTTTAGGGGCATCTGTGCGTTGGCAAGGACAAGCAGGTCGTATTTGATGTTCTGACCGATTTTTTTGACTGTCTTGTCCGCAAGAATCGGCGCGAGT
>CAZJIR010000566.1:0-640 GCA_964546095.1 uncultured Pirellulales bacterium | reverse complement strand
TGACCAGCTTTATGTCAAGACATTTCGAGCCGAGCGACGCCTTTACAGGAAGATAAAACGCCTTGTGCGCCTGCCACGAAAAACTAAGGCCGACCAAATCCGCCCGCATAGCGTCGATTGAGGTCGTCTCCGTGTCGATGGCAATCAGTTTTTGCTTTTTCAATTCAGCAAGGAATTTGGTGAACTTTTCCTTTGTGTCTATCAACTGATAATCGTGCTCAACCGTTTTGGCCGATGCAGGTTCTTTGTATTTTGCAACAGCCAAATTATCACCGGCAGCTTCAGATGATGAATCACCGCTCAGACCCAATTGCATCAGCAGGCGATTGAAGCCAAGCTCGGTGAAGATTTGGGTAAGCTCCGCTTCATTGAACTCTGTCAAGGCTAAATCATTGTAGTCAATTTGAACAGGCACATTGCAATCAATGGTCACCAGCTCTTTACTTAGAATTGCTTTATCTTTGAACCTGCGGAGATTGTCACCCCGTTTGCCTTTAATTTCATCAACGTGCTCGTATAGGTTATCAAGTGAGCCATATTTCTGTATCCAGCCAAACGCCGTTTTCGGCCCGACATCAGGCACGCCGGGGACATTATCTGAGCTGTCACCCTGCAAAGCAAGACAATCGATAATCTGATG
>CAZJIR010000565.1:0-1768 GCA_964546095.1 uncultured Pirellulales bacterium | reverse complement strand
GCGGCAGCGGATGGAGCAGTTCCGCCAGCGGGTGCAGGAGCGGATGCGCGAGCAGCTCGGCGCCGGCGAGCAGGAATGGAAGGTGGTCTGGCCGCGAATCGAAAAGGTCCAGCAGCTCCAGCGGGCGACGCGCGGCGGCTTTGGCGGCAGGACATTGCCTTCCTTGTCAATTTTTTGGGTGGTTTTACAGTCTGGATAGCCGCTGCACCCGAGGAATGGACCGAATCGGCCGTTTTTATGAACCATCGGCTTGCCGCACTCAGGACATTTATGCTCGCTGACCTTTTCTTCGAGCATATTGCCTTCTTTGTCACAGGGACAGGCGAACTTACACTCCGGATACGTCGAACAACTGAGAAACTTACCATTTTTACCAAACCTGTAAACAAGTTGTTGGCCGCACTTAGGACATTCATATTCGCTGGGGGTCATTTCGGCTTTGGCGTGTTTCATTTCCACCTGCGCCGTCTCGAGGCTCTGCTTGAATGGTCCATAAAAGTCATTCAGAACAACAAGCCAGTCTAAATGTTGTTCTTCTATCTTATCGAGCTGCTCCTCCATATAACGGGTAAAGGCGATGTCCATTATTTTCGGGAAGTATTCGCTCAGTTTGTCTGTAACAACCTCACCGATGTCGGTTGCAAAGAATCTTTTATCCTGTTTCTCGACGTAGCCGCGGTCCTGTATTGTGCTTATTATCGCGGCGTATGTGCTTGGTCTGCCGACGCCTTCTTTCTCCAGTGCCTTCACAAGAGACGCCTCAGTAAACCGGGCCGGCGGCTTTGTGAAATGCTGCTCGGCCTTGATATCAACCGCCTCTACTTTTTGGCCTGTCTCAATCGGCGGCAATTGCTGTTCGTTCGATGAATTTGTCCAGATTTTTGTAAAACCATCAAAAACCAGTACTCGTCCTGCGCTTTTGTAGGAACATTGGCCCACCGAGGTCTGAGCCACGATATTAAGATTTGTTACATTCCATTTGGCAGGCTCCATCTGGCAGGCTACAAAGCGACGCCAGATAATGTCGTAGAGCTTAAATTGATCATTGGTAAGAACAGGCTTCAACTCATCGGGCGTAAGGTCAACGTCGGTGGGACGGACTGCTTCATGTGCCTGCTGGGCAGCTTTTTTGGAAGCATATATCTTCGGCTTTGCAGGAAGGTAATCCGGGCCGATGCGCTTGCCGATATAGTTGCGCACTTCCTTGACAGCTTCACCCGAGAGGTGAGTGCTGTCTGTTCTCATATAAGTAATAAGACCCAGAGAGCCCATCGAGCCTAAGTCAATACCTTCGTACAACTGTTGGGCCACCGCCATAGTCCTTTTCGCAGTAAAGCCCAATCTATTTGCGCCGGCCTGCTGCATTGTCGAAGTGATAAAAGGAGCCGAAGGACGCGAAACGGATTCCTTTTTCTCTATATCCGCTATCTTAAACTCCGCATCCTTTAACGCATTAAATATCCGTTCGGCCTGCTCCTCATTGGATACCTCGAATTTCTCATCATTAACCTTGCACAACTCGGCCTTGAAAGCATTGTGTTTAGTAAGCCATTTATTTTGTTCTGCAATTGTGGGAGGATTATCGCCTTCAGATTTCGGCGTAACAAAATCCAGCCATTCCTTGTCATAGTTGCTTTGCAGGTCGGTAGTGAAAACCGCCGGGATAAGCCAGTACTCATCGGGCTTGAAATCCCTGATTTCTCTTTCTTTCTCGACTACCATCTTGACAGCAACGGACTGGACACGACCGGCCGACAAACCGCGTGTA
>CAZJIR010000564.1:0-1773 GCA_964546095.1 uncultured Pirellulales bacterium | reverse complement strand
CCGTCTTTGTCGGGGTCAAGCCCGTATTCGTGTTGCAATATCACAATAGTGGGATTGGTGCTTTCTGCCGAACGGTTGATTATATGGGTAATTGTATCGGCCCATGATTGTGGAGTATATTGGTCGATTTTAAGGTCCACTGGAATACGATAAGGCCCATTTCCGTTGTCAATTGCCGCAACTCTTATATAACCAACTTCTGCTGTAAAGTGCTCCAATGCAGTAGCGAGGTCGCGTGAAAAAGTTCCTATTCCACACCTGCGTGGCGGATATGTGCTGACAATTCGGATATTATACGGCATAGCTCAATCACCTTTGCAATATAGACATCATCCCTCCTGAGAATGTATTTCATATAATTAAAGCTGTTTTTTCGTTATGAGATAGCTGCCAGTACGCCCTTCACATAACCAACCGATTCCGCCAATCCTGCCAATGGGTTGTCGGCGTCCTTTTCGTATTCGAAAGACACGATGCCGGAATATTTTATCTCTAACAGAGTCTTTAGAAACTTCGGGATGTCGATTACACCACGTCCGATTTCGATTGTCCTTCCCCTTGCAGTGGCCTGGGTAACGTCCTTTATATGCACATCCAGCAATCGGTCTGTAAATTTCTTTGCTGAGTCGGCCGGGTCCACGTTGGCTCGCATTGTATGGCCGATGTCGATGCAAAGCCCAATACGCTTATCCAAATCCTTGATTCTTTCATAGGCGCTGGCCGGGGTTGGATACACTTTGTCCGTGGGGCCGTGGTTGTGAATAGCGACCTTGATATCGTATGCCTGGACTTTTTTATTGACCAGTGGCAGCAATTCATGATTCGGTACCCCGATAATGACTTTCATCCCGGCAGCTTTTGCGTAGTTGAAGGCGTTGTGTACCTGATTTTCATTTCTCATGTATATTACACCGCCTCCGTAAAGTTCCAGTCCTGCATCTTCAACCTTTTTCACCACGGCTTTTATTTGTTCGGGACTGCTGTCCAATGGAAGATGAAAGTCTTTGAAGACGATGTATTTTAAACCGACTTGTTTAGTCATTGCCAGTGTATCATCGAGATTGAATTTCCTTAAGGTATATGAAGCCATACCTAATTTTAATCGCTGGTTTTTTATTTGCGATGCAGTGGAACTGCGAGCCTGACCCGGAGAGATGTTTGCGCCCGTCAGCAGGGCTACTGCTCCGAAACCTGCTGCTTTCAGGAACTGTCTTCTGGCATGTTCTTGACCGGTCATCTATATTTCCTCCTATTTTATGCCTGTGTGTTTTTTAGGCAATTTCCTCATCAATCCAAGCGAGTAGCTCTTTGAGGTCGTCGAGAGTAATGTCACCCATATGAGCGATTCGGAAAGTTTCTTCTTTCAGCTTGCCATAGCCGTTTCCGAAAATAGTATTATGCTTTTTTTGTATTGCATTGATAGTCTCGGCAACGTTAATGCCACGAGTGTTCTTGACTGTTGTAAGTGTGTTCGAGGTGTACTTTTCATCGCAGAACAGGTCAAATTTCTCTCTGGCCCAGGTTCTGACAAAGTCCCCCATTTGTTTGTGTTTTTCCCAGACATTTTCCATGTCTTCTGCAAGCAGCTTTTCGCATTGATAATTCAAAGCCATAATATGAGGGATATTCGGGGTTGTAGGTGTCTGGTTTTTCGCCGCCGCTTTTGCAAAATTTTGGAAGTCGAAGTAATAACCTCTATTGGGGACCTTTGTGCTTTTTTCCAGAGCCCTGTTGCTTACTGCTGCCACAGCCAATCCCGGTGGAATCGCAAAG
>CAZJIR010000563.1:243-1774 GCA_964546095.1 uncultured Pirellulales bacterium | reverse complement strand
CTCGATATTCGGATGCCCAAGGTTGATGGGCAGAAGGTTCTTAAGCAGATTAAACAAGACAAGGAACTGAGAAAGATTCCGGTGATTATACTGACGACGACCAATGAGGCAAGTGAGATTGACCGCTACTATGAAATGGGGTGCAGTTTTTATATGATTAAGCCGGCAGATTATAATAAATTTATGGAGGTGGTGGAGAATCTGGGAGCATTCCTCTCTCTGAAGGGGATAAGAGTGCCAACAATCGGCGGGGTAAGGCAGTGTTAAATGGACCGACAGTAGAAGCCGGAGGCATAAGACCCTCCCACTAAAACCGGAGTCCAGATATTGTTATTTGTTGTCAGCCTGCGGCGAGGGCTATATCGAAATGCAAATCGGCCTTAAAAAGCATTTTGTTATAAGAAAAACTAATTACGCATTTAGCTGTTCTGATGCGAGAATTTTTTTTACGAAGGATGACGCTGCAAGAGCTTTTTGTAAGTTCTTTATTAACTAAGGCTTATGTTCTATAACCGGGTGTGCCCCTGGCTTTTTGGGTGTTTTTGTTGCCTGAACGTTGACCCTGATGCTTTTATCTGTTATAATAAGTGCTTTATGGTAAAATCAACAAAAACAACTCGAAAGAAACAAGCGAAAAAAAGCTCCTCCAAGATTGTCAAAGTCAAGAGCAAAAGAGCTTTTAAGACCTATAAAGAGGCCATTAAGTACCTCTATGAGAAGACTGACTACGAAAAGCAGAGCCATCTGCGGTATAATGTTACGACGTTTAATCTCAACAGGATGGAAAAGCTGCTGTCTTTAGTGGGAAACCCTCACAAAAAATTCCCTACAGTTCATATAGCCGGCACAAAAGGAAAAGGCTCTACAGCCACAATGCTGGCCAAGATGCTCGAGGCGAATGGTTATAACGTTGGTTTATACACCTCGCCGCACGTGGTAAACCTGCACGAGCGAATAGTGGTCAATTCAAAAATGATTAGTGAGCGGGAAATGCTTGGCTTGCTTAACCGCGTTTACGCTCCGGTCGAGAAAATGGCCAAAACCGACTCTCCGACTTTCTTCGAGATTATGACGGCCCTGGCGTTTATGCATTTTGTAGATGTGGATGTTGATATCGGCGTGATCGAAACCGGTTTAGGCGGCAGATTGGATAGCACCAATGTCATTCGGCCTGAGGTCGTCGGCATAACCAGTTTGAGTATTGACCATCAGAACCTGCTTGGAGATACGATTGACAAAATTGCAAAGGAGAAAGCAGGGATTTTCAAGCGTGGTATACCGATTATTACCGTTCAGCAAGAGCCGGAGGCGATGCGTGTTCTAAAATCGCTTGCTACTGCCGCCAAGGCACCATTAAGTGTAACCGGTGGAGATATTGATTTTTCGCACCGATTTGAAACATCACGGGAGCACGGACCACATACGAGAATCTGCCTGACAACACAAACGAGTAAATTCGAACATCTGCGAGTGCCATTGCACGGCACACATCAGGCAATCAACTGCGGGCTGGCCCTGGCTATGCTGGATA
>CAZJIR010000563.1:0-216 GCA_964546095.1 uncultured Pirellulales bacterium | reverse complement strand
GCAACCGAGGGGCTTAACAAGGTGGAGTTGGCGGGCCGAATGGAGATGATTTGCGACGACCCGAGAGTTATGATAGATGCTGCTCACAATGCAGCAAGCATTCGGGCCTTGATACACGCAATAGGCCAAAATATTCCTTATGATTCTATGGTGGTAATCTTCGGCTGTAATAAAGACAAAGACGTCGAAGGGATGCTGCGTGAATTGCAATATGGG
>CAZJIR010000562.1:0-1783 GCA_964546095.1 uncultured Pirellulales bacterium | reverse complement strand
CTCTAACCGTTGCCTTGTGTTGAGATTGTTCTTATCGCAATACTCGGTAACAGGTATGCCTCTGACCAACTCCATCACAAAGTAAGGCCGGCCCGTCTCAGTTGCGCCGGCGTCGAATACTCTGGCGATGTTGGGATGGTCCATCATCGCCAGGGCCTGACGCTCAGCCTCGAAGCGGGCGATGACCTGTTTTGTATCCATCCCCAGCTTGATGATCTTCAGAGCAACCCGGCGTCTAATGGGCTCCTGTTGCTCGGCCATATAGACCACACCGAAGCCGCCTTCACCTATCAATTGTAATAGCTTGTACCGGCCGATCCTTGTACCTGGCCCTTCGGTCAGAGGGGAAATGTCAAATGTACTCTGACTTATGATAGGGGCTTCAGGAACATCATCGGATTCATCATATGCTTTGAGTAGCGCCTCGATCTTTTTCCGCAGTTTAATATCATTCCCACACGCCTTGTCCAGGTAGGCCGTCTGTTCTTTGGTGGTTTTCTTTTCAAGTGCTTCTGAAAAAATTAATTTGATGTCTTTTCTTTCTTTATCCATCGCATAGCTCCTTTATAAATCGTTCTCTATAAAGCAATGCGAAATCCACGATGAAAAGATGACAGGAAAAATTCGTAAAATTTACAAAAAACTGGCCTATCAGCCTAAACCGGAGCAATAGACTTCAGTTACTTCTCCATAGTGAGTTCCTGATGCAACCGTGCACGGGCGTAAGCCCAGTACCTGTAGGCGGTGCGTCGAGACACCTTTAGAACCTTAGCCGCCTGCTCAATGGTTAGGCCTACAAAGTATCTAAGCTTGACCAACTCAGCAACTGTATGGTCCTCCTCGGCCAGCCTTGTAAGTGCTTCGTCCAGCGCAATTAATTGCTCAGAAGGCACCTCAATAGCAAAATCTGTACCATCAAGGTCAACTCTCTGACGATTACCACCATGTTTGAGGCTTTTTTTCCGACGTGCGTTTTCGATGAGAATACGACGCATCGCCTCGGCCGCCGCGCAGAAAAAATGTGTTCGACCGGCCCAGTTCTGATTCTCGCTGCCGATAAGTCGTAGGTACGCCTCGTGAACCAGCGCCGTCGCTTGTAATGTTTGACCAGGTAATTCCCTATTCAACCGCTGAGCAGCAAGCCGACGCAACTCCTGATAGACCAACGGAAAAAGTTCATCTACAGCACGAGCGTCGCCGCCTTCGATGGCAGCCAAAATACGTGTTACCTCACTCATACACTGTCCTCACTGTTAATAAGCATTACCTCCGTAGCTTTGCGAAATTGCCCGGACCCAATCGACTTCAGAATCAAACAATGGGCAAAACTCCGACACAAGCCCTAAAAAGGGCTTGACCTCGCTGCAAATTAACAATACTATATCAACTATCTAATATAATGTCAACGTGAGCGCTGACCTTGCTTTTATATACGTAAGTGTTTATCGCAAGGATTTGCTATGGCTTCTATAATTGTAGCCACAGGTCCTCAAAAAGGCAATTATTATCCACTCGGTCGGCGGACAAAATACAAACGTCCAACATAGAACATTGAACATCCAATATTCAATAAGATGCGGAGGACGGAAGACCCTTTGACTGGTTCGACTACGCTCACCACTTGTGCGCTCAGGGCAGGCGAAAAAGAAAAAAGCAACCCTGCCATAGTGATGATAGGGCTAACCACTTTCTGGATTCCCGCTTCGCAGGCTGTGTCGTAATTATGAATTGAAGACAATTTTATTTTTTTGTCGATATGTTATAATGTGCATACCCAAATGAA
>CAZJIR010000561.1:0-1787 GCA_964546095.1 uncultured Pirellulales bacterium | reverse complement strand
AACAAGATATGCTCAGAGACCCCTCCAACAGAAGAAAAAGAGTATTGCCCACACTGGATCCTATTAGAGACGGTTACTGCATTACACGAAGTGAAAAGCAGGACGAGGCCATATCCGGCTCAGGTGGAAGTGACTATAACATAGTACATTGTAAATGGCAGTTAACCTATCAGATTAATGACCCTGAACGTTTCTTTAAAAATATTTACATCGCGGACGTAAAACCAGGCGATATTTACTTTAACGTTATAACGGAAAGTATAAAGCCACTGTTAAAGAGCCTCTTTGAGGATGCTATTATAACGGCAACAGTTAATTACACCATCGACGACATCATGTACGAGCAAGTCGCACGATTAACTGAACATGTCAGAAGATTACTACAGGAAAAACTAAACACGATAGAAAGCGGAATAAAAGTCGTCCGAATACAGATGATAGATAAAACATGGCCGCTACAGGTCGATGAAGCGTTCCAGGCTTTAGTTACTGCCAGTCAAGACCGTCAAACAAAGATAGAAAAAGCTCGAACCTACGCTAAAAGCACCCTGAACAAAACTGCCGGTCCCGTAGCTGAAAAATTATTTGCGGCTTTACACGATGACACAATCAGTGAACAAGAGAGGGAATTATTATGGTCTCAGGTAGCAGGTAAAGCTCAGGAAAAAATTTCCGAAGCGCATATCTATCGAGCAAAAACTGTATCAGATGCCGAAGCTAATGCCGAATATTTCAAGCAATTGCTTCCAGAATATCGCAAGCGTCCCGAGCTTGTTATTCAGAAAATCTATCAGGATGCGATAGAACGTATTTTCGACAACGTGGATGAAAAATTCATCATCCCGACAGGTGCAGAATGGCGAGTGCTCATAAACAGAGACCCGTCGATAAAGCCAAAAAAAGACAAGGAATAAAAAAACACAGAAAGATTAAGAATTGGTCATTGGTAAAATCTCACATATAAGAAAAGACAAAAAAGACAAGATACGAAAATATGGCTCACCAACATTTACATTTTAAGGAAGACATCGCCGCCGAACAAACCCACGGTAAGCAGATTCGTGTAAGTATGGCTTTGTTAGGAACGTTAGCCGGCGGAATGCTGCTGATAAACAGTGGTATAGCAAAGTTCATTTACGGCAGTGATAGTTTTAATACCGAATTTCTTGCGATGACCGGTGCTATACTGCTTGGTGCACCTATTGTTCTGCATGCAATAAAAAGCCTTATAAAAAAACAGGCACATATGGATGAACTGGTTGCTTTGGCCATAATCGCCGCCTTTGCAACCCAGGATTATACAACTGCGGGTGTCGTTGCGTTTTTCATGCTCCTCAGTGAGCTAATAGAAACACGCACCGCTCTCGGAGCCCGCGCCTCAATTGAATCACTGATAAAGCTCACACCTATAAAAGCAAATCTACTCGACGGCAAGGGTGGTGAAAGAGAAGTTAAAGTCAGTAAACTCAAGCCCGGCGATTGTGTTCGTGTCCGTCCCGGTGACAATATACCTGCCGACGGTGAAGTGAGCAACGGTCTCAGTTCGGTCAATGAAGCAACTATAACAGGCGAATCTTTGCCTGTCGATAAGGTTCCCGGAATGCAGGTCTTTGCCGGTACAAATAACCTTACCGGCGCGCTCGATATAACTGTAACCAAAGCCGGCAAAGATACGACACTGGGCAAGGTACAGTCGCTGATTATCCAGGCCGAGCAGACAAAGATACCGATTATGCGGATAATCGACCGTTATGTTAAGTGGTACACGCCGACAATTTTAATGATTG
>CAZJIR010000560.1:0-1791 GCA_964546095.1 uncultured Pirellulales bacterium | reverse complement strand
ATTTTCGTCTCCAAAACCACTATCAGATTACTTACCACAGCCTCCTGAGCCTAACCAAGGAAACATGAAACCTGTCAATGTATGCCTTGCTTCTTGCCGCTTTGTTAGTACTACGTTTTTTAAAATCCATAAAAATTCCTCATTATTAAAAAAAATCGACACTGCTATCGAAATGTACAGTGAGTTGCAGATTATAACCCCTTTTCATATTGGAAATTACTTATGTTTTCAACTTTTGTTCGTTCACTTTAAGAGGAGTTGCTGAAATAAGCTCAGTCAAACGATTTTTGGCCTGTTTGAGTTGTTCGGTTACTTCAGAATCTACTCCAAAAACGGAAGTGCGTTTTAAGTCCGCCTCCTGCAAAGACCGGCTATAGGGCAGACTTCCCAATAAAACGACATCTTTTAATTGAGATTTTATTACGTCTAACTGGGTTGGCTCTGCAATCTTGTTGGCAATTGCTCCAACACATCCAATTCCTAATTCTTTCGCCATTTTAGCCATATTGTTGGCGGTTTCGATACTTCTTCCTCCGGGTTCAACAATAAGCACGAGGGCATCAATACCCTGAACACTTGCTCTGCCCATAAATTCAACGCCGGCGGCCAAATCGACTAAGACCAATTCCTTGCGTTGCAATATAGTATATGTTAGTAATGCCCTTAAAAACGCACCTTCTGGGCAGGCACATCCTGCACCTCCCTGTGTAATCGCTCCCAAAACCAGCAGTTTTAAGCCTTTAACATCAAGTGCGAATTTCTCAGGCAGGTCGCTAACTTTTGGATTTATCTTAAAGTATGCGCCTACAGCATCTTTCCCGGTCCCCGTACGCTCAGCTATAAGTTCTTTCATTCTGATAAGCGGCTGTGGATATTGCTGTGAATCTATACCAAAAGCTGAAGCGAGATTAGCATCCGGGTCTGCGTCGATTACCAGAACCTCAAATCCGTTTTCCGCGAACAGGTGAGCCCAGATTGCACAAACCGTAGTTTTACCTACGCCCCCTTTACCGCCAATTGCTATTTTTACACCCTGCATTACAGATATATTAAAAGCCTTTTTATCGGCCGTTTAAGCTCCCACGTCTGAGTGAAAAATTCAATGGTTATGTTGAGCTAAGAAACTAACAACTATATGGGATACTGTCAAGCTTTTATGGGATAATATTTGCAAATTCGTGATTGGTGATTGGTTGGTCACTTACTAAAAAATCTCTTTAACTGATTTCAGTGGTGTTTTTGGTCAATGCCTCCACGGTCAGATTGACAGCCGATGACAAGGCGTCCAATGGTAGCTGAGAAGCTGCGGTCTGGTCGAATAGTATTGATGCCCGGGCGTTGAATTCCTCGCACTTGCGCCAGATTACTATGGTCAGCGGCACTCGAGGCAGTACATTCAACCGGATTGAGGCGTCGCCGAATGCACATCGTTCGGCGTCGAACTGCACCGAGATCTGATGTAAAACTTCGGGATGGTCGCCAAAGGCCTTCTCTAATTTTTCAGTGGGAAGGCTGTGTGGGCCTCTGAAGAAGAACTGTCCGCCCGGTAAGGTTTCGGCACCAACAAGTTTGTCGGCGAGCGGAATATCCTGGGCATTTATCAAATATGCAAGTATGCAAAGCTGTTCGAGAAACTCCGCCGGTTCCACCGTCAGTCCGCTTGGGGACGCCTTCCGGCGGTGTCCTGTGGACTGTGGAGAACCTGACCGGGTGGAAAAGATATTTCTGTCCGAAAGATTGACCACATACTCAGCATTCAGAAGGGTAACAACGTACCGCTCCGGGTTACTC
>CAZJIR010000559.1:0-1794 GCA_964546095.1 uncultured Pirellulales bacterium | reverse complement strand
CTTCCTGTCTTTCGGATTGTTCCAGTGCTCGTGTACACCGAGACTTTTTAAAGTTGTTCCATCCCCCTCAGGGTCATATTTCGTTCCTGATGGTGGTTTATCCGCTAATGCGGCCTCGTGCAGATAGTTATCTGGATTGCCAACAACATCGGTAACTTCCGGATTAAGCACCTGCTCATTCCGTAAAAAGTCCAGCCCTACAGAATCTATGGCTACCATGTCCTGCGAAACAAGTATGCTGGAGAACCAGTCATTGTCAAAAGCTGCAAACCTTATAACAGAACGGCTCTGGTTTTTTGCAGGATATAATGCGTCAATCATGTACAGAAGTGTTTTCCCATCCAGATGTTCATGCCCGTTCAGATTAACCAGGCAGTTATATGAACCCATTCTGTTATCTCGTCTGCCGTAGTTATGCAGTGACCAGGGTGTCCATCCTCCGTTATCGGGAAAATACATCGTGCCAAAGTGATTCTTAGCGCAGAATGTAACGCCAAACATAGAATGGGCTCTCATCAACGCAAGATTTATCATATATTTGGCCTGGGTAACACATCGTGGCAAATAGGCTGTGCCTGCTTTAGTATGAAGTGGATTGTCGACATCGTGAACTGCAGCAACACGACCATTGTTCGCTCTGCCGGGCACTACTACAAACCTGATGCTTTGAAAGTCCCGGTCGGGACTGCTCCTGATTTTATCAAAAACCGGGTCCCCAATATATCGCGTGGCATCATATATCGTAATCGCAGTACCCGGCACACCCGCCTGGTCGATAAGCTGCTCAACGAGCGAGTGAACAACATGAGGGCTCGGAGCTCCGATATTTGAACTCCAATCATCCCTGCGGTCCTGGTTCAAATTGATTTTAATGGCGATTTTCTCACCTTTCTTATATCCCACATCGCCAAAGCCTCTTGTCTTATTAAAATGCCTGAAAAGTGCATTCCATGCCTTAGAATTGCTTGATTGTCCGGTCAATTTCGTAATGGCTCTTGAGACCATAGAATCGACCTTACTCTGGTCGGTATTGTTGTCATCCCACCAGCTACCGGTCGAGCCATCCCAACTTGTTGCATCGGCATCTCGAACCCATACGACGCGACCGGGATAAATACCTTTTGCTATACCTATCGGGCTGTTCGCCCCTTCAGATGGTGAGAACGCCGCCATCGCGGGATTATCATAAGTTATACTAAACGAACCCCAGATTATAACGATAGCTATAGCAGCAGAAATTCCCGCAATTATATATCGTGACTTGTGGAGCATTCGCCTGGCCCTGCGATAAACCAGTGTAGAACCAATTAACCCTGCAATCCAGATAACAAAACCGCTCGCCAGCGGTGCCGCGAAACGTTGACAAGGGTAAGTCGCACGTGAAGGCTTTGGTACAACACGAATCAAAAACCAGATAAGTGATACTAAGCCTAAAACCGGAAGCATCCATACAAGCCACGGATACTTTCTGCACCATCCAGTGAGCTTGCCCGTCCTCGAACACAATCTGTGTCCCTTTTGTGAGCAATTTGTACTATCTTTTGTTCTATGTCTTTCTAATATCCGTGCGTTTTCTCTAAGTGACATTCTAAACCTCCATAATCAGCCGGCATCCACCAGAACATTCATTAGTCTCACATTATACTATATACATTTACCCAATGCTAAACGTTTTCTCTTAACTGGCCAGGATGAAATCAGAAAATATGAATGATAACCAGGGAATATCGAACTAAGAAGCATGGATTTTAGCTTTTGCTTTTATATGTCCTCGCTGGTGAAATTTCACATCAA
>CAZJIR010000558.1:0-1801 GCA_964546095.1 uncultured Pirellulales bacterium | reverse complement strand
CCGAACATACAGCCAAATGTTACGGTGCCGACCTGACCCAGTTTGGTGAATTTCTATTGAGTTCCTCTGATGGAAGCTCATTCGGCACTGAGTTGATATCACCGGCTGAGCAAGAGGGAGGCTCGGCTACGGCTGTAGCAACGCAGGCTAACCTTAAAGTCGACCAGTTACTTCTCTCAGCAGGAACAGATGTAGTAAGAACGTATCTAGCGTTTCTAAATGAGAAGCAATATTCCAAAGCAACAATAGCCCGTAAACTTGCCACCCTGCGAAGTTTTTATAAATTTCTTGTTAAGAGAAACCAAATTAATTCCAATCCGGTTGTAGCGGTCAGAACACCAAAACAGGATAAAAAACTGCCGCGTTTCCTTGAATACGAAGAAGTAAAGAGATTGCTCGATACTCCACCGCTGGACACCTGGCTTGGTGCGAGAGACAGAGCAATTCTGGAGACGCTTTACAGCACCGGCATAAGAGTCAGCGAACTCGTGGCGTTAAACATGGACGACATAGACTTCTTAGGTGAGGTCGTACACGTTAGAGGCAAAGGTAAAAAAGAAAGGATTGCTCCTATCGGCTCATCCGCCTTGCAGGTCATTCAGCATTATATGGAATTCAGAAATAAACGAGCACAAAATAATGGAAACTTTGACAACAAGGTTCTTTTTGTAAACAAACACGGCAAACGGCTGAGCACTCGCAGCGTCCGTCGCAAAATGGACAAATACCTTAAAATGGCTGGACTGGACCCAGTAATCAGCCCGCACACATTGCGTCATAGCTTCGCAACACATATGTTGAACAATGGTGCTGACCTAAGAAGTGTCCAAGAGCTGCTCGGCCATCAATCCCTGTCAACAACCCAGGTTTATACACATCTCACAACGACAAAACTCAAAAACGTATATGAAAACGCCCATCCGCGTAGTAACGGAAATGGCGAGCACCAGGAATCTGATGATTTCTGAGTTTTATGTTCTTGAAAAAGAATCTAAGCTCAAACCTTTTAACTTATTCGGGTTTGTTCTTTACGGTGAGGTAAAAAGGCCGCTTCTAAAAGCGGTCTTTTTTACGTAATATTCCTCAATTTCTTGAGCAGTTATGACATTTTGCACTCCTCTAAACTCAACTGACATTTTTCAAATACGGCATGAAAATTTAATTCTCCCTTTTCTGCTCATATTCATCTACGTATTCGTATAACTTTTCCTTCCAAAATAATAGTATTTCATCATTGAAATCCGGACCGAAATATTATAGAAAATTGGATAATTTATTGAGTAGTATTGTCTTGTAATTTCAATTTATATCTATATAATAGCCTTTTAATAAATATCTTATACAGTTTAACGGAAGCGGCTATGGCACGGAAGCGAGGACAAAAGGCTCTTTACGAGGTGATGAGCAAGGCTCGCTCGAAACCCGGTTTCGGCAGGACATTAGAAAAAATGCGCCCCAAAAAGCCTGCTGAGGAAAAAGATGAGCCCGTTAAAGATGAAAAAACCGTCAAAAACGCAGCAACATCCAAAGCGACAGTAAAATGGTCGAAAAAACCGAGAATTGTCCAATTTAATGTTGGCAGAATTGAATTTTCGCTGCCTTATCAGCTTGCTATTGCTTTGCTTCTTGTTTTTATTTTGGTGGTTTTAGCAGCCTATCAGCTTGGTCAGTTTTATCCTTTAACCAAGTATAGAGCGATTAAACCAGCTAATGAAATACAAAATATAGAAGGTCAGGAAAATCTGACAAGGCAGGAAGTACCCGATATGATTAAACCTCCTGCACCTGTTGAGGATAGTAC
>CAZJIR010000557.1:0-1814 GCA_964546095.1 uncultured Pirellulales bacterium | reverse complement strand
GGCGGCTGTGTTTTATTAAACGACGGCACTGTAAAATTCATCCGCACAAAAGAAGAGCTAAACAAACTTCGCTGGTAATAATTGCAATCATACGCTATATAATCAACTCATGACCGGTAATAATCCAAAATCAGCCCGCGCTATAGCAATAGAAACCCTCAACCAATGCGACCCAAAACGCAATTACATCAGCCCCGTTCTGGACAAACTCCTGCAGCAAACCGACCAAAAGCAACGTACCACCGACCTTGTCTTCGGAACCATAAGAAACACCAAAGCCATCGATACCGTGATAACCGAGTTCTCCGGCCAGCCTGTTGAAAGAATACAAAAAAAGCTGCTCAATATTATCCGAATTGGGACTTACGAGCTTATCTACTGCCCCGAAACAGGCCCGCACGCCATTATCAACGAAGCAGTCGAAAACGTCAAAGATGTCGCGTCGAAAAAACAGGCCGGCTTCGCAAATGCGGTCCTGCGCCAAATCACAAGAGGCATAAAAAATCGTCAGGTACTGCTTTCAAAAACAAATCCAAAATGCACATTGAGCCAATCTCTTGAAACAGGCTGTGAATTTAACAAAGACTTTTTACCCGACCCCGAATCTTCAACCGCAGACTGGTTAAGCATCAATTTTTCTATGCCCGAATGGTTAATAGAAAACTGGCTCAATGAATTCGGCGCTGGATCGGCACGGCAAATTTGCCTTGCATCCAATCGCAGACCGAGCGTCTATATCAGGCCCAACATTCTCAAAACAACAACGCAGCAATTAGCCGAAAAGTTTAACCGGTCAGGCATCAACTTTGAAATAGTCGATGTCCGATGCTCCACGCCGGATGCTCTTCGAGAACCGGGTATCAAGAATCAAGTATCGAGAACGATACAATTAAAAAGTCCTCAGACCATAACGCAGCTACCCGGCTTTGCAGAGGGCGAATTTACCGTTCAGGATATTATAGCTTCGCAGGTGGTAAGGACTCTCAAACCGCGCTCGAGCTGGACTATACTTGACTTATGTGCCGCACCGGGCACAAAGACAACACAGTTAGCCGAAGCCACAGGCGATTCGGCAAAGATTATCGCAACCGACATTGACTCAGAACGCTCAAAAAAAGTTGAAGAGAATACAACCAGACTTGGCATTAAAAGCGTTGATGTTGTCCCCTATAAGAAACTTGTTAATTCTCAATTCTCAACTCTCAATTCAAAATTCGACTGCATCCTGCTAGACGTACCCTGCTCCAACACCGGCGTATTAGCAAAACGCATCGAAGCCCGATACAGAATAAAACCCGATACGATAAAGAAACTAACCAAAACACAAAGCGAACTGCTCAATGATGCCGCAACGATGCTCAAGCCTCAAGGTAAAATCTGCTACAGCACCTGCACTATCCAAAAAACCGAAAACAGCGAAGTAATAAAAGACTTCCTGGACAAAAACAACAACTTCGAGCTCGAATTTGAAAAGCTGACTCTGCCCTCAGCACAATCCTTCGACCACGATGGCGGCTACACGGCAATCCTTAGACAAACGGAAAGTCTAAAACGTGCTTTATAGTATTGATGCAACGACACTCGCACTTGTTAATAATGACTCGCAAATTCAATTCACAGTTTTTCCACAAAACACATTTACGATGTGCATAACCTGTTCAAAACAAATTATTTTCGCGCGCAAAACCAGCACTTACAGTAACCTCGACTAAGTGGAAAAGAAATTTCCAAAAATACAATTGATTGATTTGTCTTTTCGTTGTCCAATAATAGTAAACTTATCAGTAATGTTATTATAAAAAACGGAATCTTGT
>CAZJIR010000556.1:0-1816 GCA_964546095.1 uncultured Pirellulales bacterium | reverse complement strand
CATGTATAGGCATGCAGAAGACGTACGCGCTGCCGAACAAGGGCGTTTATAACTATCCTTATACGCCGGAACTGTTCGGATTTTTCTATGACAAGCAGCAATGGACAGAGTTTTTAGATATGCTGGTCGAAAACAGAATGAATACACTGTATCTGTGGAACGGCCATCCATTCTCGTCTTTAGTTAAAGTTAAGGACTACCCGGAGGCGGTAGAGGTCTCAGACGATATATTCCAGAGGAACCGGGAGATATTTCGCTTTCTTACTACGGAAGCAGATAAGCGAGGCATCTGGATTATTCAAATGTTCTATAATATACATTTTCCAGAAACTTTAGCCAGTAAATATGGTGTCAAGACACATCAATCCGAACCGACAAAACTTAACGCCGATTACACGCGCAAGGCAATCGCCGAATTCGTCAGGAGCTACCCGAACGTAGGATTGTTAGTGTGCCTTGGGGAGGCGCTGTCGGGAGTTGAAAACAAAAAGTGCTGGCTAACAAATGTGATTATCCCAGGTGTACAGGATGGTATGCAGGCACTGGGTCTGAGAGAGGAACCGCCGATTATAATCAGGCAGCATACAATGGATGAAAATGCACGCGAAATTGTTGGCGCTGGTTTAGAAAAATATAAAAATCTCTATACAATGATGAAGTATAACGGGGAGGCACTGACAACCTATCGGCCGCGAGGTCCGTGGGCAGAGATTCACCGCGAATTAAGCTCTATCACCTCACAGCACATCACAAATATTCATATTCTGGCGAATCTTGAGCCGTTTCGGTATGGGGCAACGCGTTTCATTCAAAAGTGTGTCAAAGCGGCTCAGACTATTCACCATGTAAACGGATTACACCTTTATCCACTGGCATACTGGGCCTGGCCGTATAGCCCGGATAAGACCCAAATCAAACAGTATGAGCGGGACTGGATATGGTTCGAGGCATGGGCACGTTACACATGGAATCCTGACCGCGATGTACAGGATGAAAACGAATACTGGATTTCACGCCTGGCTGAAGTTTACGGGTCCAGAGAAGCAGCAACACATATATTGGAAGCTTACAATCACGCCGGTACGTGTGCACCGATGATTCTAAGGCGTTTCGGAATCACCAACGGCAACCGGCAGACCCTTGCGCTGGGTATGACATTAGACCAACTTGTCAATCCTGAGAAGTATCGTCTCTGGCCCAGATTGGTTGACTCGGACGGTCCGTTGGGTGAAAGAATGGGAGAGTATGTTGAGAAAGAATGTAAGGGACAGGAACATACTGGGGAAACGCCGCCAGAGGTTATCGAACAGGTCCTCAGTCATTCACAAATAGCTGTCACCGAAATTAATCGAGCCGCAGATTCTGTCAGTAAAAACAAAGATGAGTTTGAAAGGCTTCGTAACGATACACTTTGCATCCGAAAAATGACAGAATTTTACTCAGCAAAAGCACAAGCGGCCATGCTTGTCCTGCGGTATAAATTCAGTAAAGATGTCACAGATATGCAGAAAGCTTTGGGGTTTCTGGAAGAAAGCCTTGAGCATTATCGAAAACTTACTGATTTAACCGCGGGAACCTATGCTTATGCCAACAGCCTGCAAATAGGCGTCCGTAAAATTCCTTTTAGCGGCTCCGGCGGCAAATACAAACACTGGACCGAATGCCTACCGATATATGAAAAGGAACTGAAGGATTTTCGAGGTGAAGTAGAGAAAATGATGTCCTCAGGAGCTAAGGATTAACGCCATGTACAGGTTTTTCATAATGTGATTTTTAACTCGAAAACGGGATTGCTTTTCCGACTTTAGGTGAAAAG
>CAZJIR010000555.1:0-1836 GCA_964546095.1 uncultured Pirellulales bacterium | reverse complement strand
CTCTTGCTTCATCTTCCGCTGATTCTTTCACCTGAATGAGAGCCACATTATCACGAACTTGATAAATCTCACCTATCGTTCTTCCGGAAGTGTTTGCCCTGTAATAAAGAATCGGCGCCCCTGCCCTTACCATTTTACCGTCAGCCAACATTACTTTCTTTGCTCCGAATGCATCACAGAGAACAAACGTATTCGGATACAAAGGATTGGTATTATTAAACAAGCCGGGATTACTAACCGAGATATTACCTAATCTAAAAACATTAGCACTGGCAAGCTCCAGGTAAGGTCCTTTTCTCTCATCTAAACTGTCAGGATTACCATCGTCGTTATCGTCTCTTGCTTGATCCGGATCATACGTCCACTGTCCACGTGTTGTTAATCCATCATAACCATCTGCTCGCCATGCAGATTTCGGATGAAATCCTAACAGGTCCCAGCCTACAAGAGCCTCGGTGAGTTTTTGCGCACCACAGTAATCGCGATACTGACCCGGTGAAATAAGCCCGTCAGATGGGGGATAGTCACCATAGTCGTTTTTAAAGGCCGTAAGGGCCATCTCAATTGCTGCAAACTGTGCTTTTTGTTTTGTTTCTCTCGCCGTATTTTTTACCATGCTTAAGGCCGGTAAAAGTAATCCAATCAACAATGCGATGATACCCAGTGCAGCCAACAGCTCAACAATCGTAAATCCTGTTCTTTTTCGCCTCACAGCTATTCCCTCTTTTCAATATTTCTATGGAACTAACTCAAAACACAAAATATCAGTTCGAACTTAGCGATGAATCTTTACACAACTTAAAACTTTTCATCACCCTCCCCCAACAGCTATTCCCTATATTTCCAATCAAAATTGCATATATCATCAGCCGTACCATACTCGGAGTCAAATCCGGCAGAAATCAGTATAAACTCCTCTGCTTTGTAAGGCCGGCGTACCGCAGTAATCTGATCATTTCTTGTATTCCAGTAGAACCTATCCACGTTTTCAAGATTATGTGGTGTAGAAGTCTGACTAGTTCCTTCCCATGGCTTACCAAGAGTAACCAGTTCCTGATTGTCCCAGTAATTATATATATTACCATTGCTATCTTGAAGCGTTGGCATGCTGTTGGGATCATGTAGGTTGTTTGACGTCTCGGCTTTATAATAAAGTATTGGCATACCTACCTTCATGCCAGTTCTAACATCATCAGCATACACATCACATAAAACAAAAGCATCCTCACGGAAAGAACCTGTCTGGCCGGAGCCATATATATCCGCCAGCCTATAGGCATTGGCATTATCAAGTTGCAGAAAAGATCCTCCTTCTATTCTGGCATTTAAATTATCAGAGTTAGGTGTGGGTGGATATAGGTCTCTCACTCCGGCAGAATCCATGCCATCTGCTCTAAAGGATGAATCCGAATGAAAGCCCAATAAATCCTGGCCCATCATTGCCTCACAAAGCTTCATAGCACCACTATAGAATTGACCAGTTCCATCCAGCGCTCCAGAGGGTGGATAACCATCGGTCTCGGTGTTGAAAAGTTCAATAGCTGTCTCAATGCTGTGAATCTGAGTCATCTGTTTTACCTTCTTGGCAAACCTTCTTACTTTGCTCAATGCCGGTACAAGAACACCTATGAGAATTACAATAATACTCATAACCGTCAGCAGCTCAATAATGGTAAATCCTGTTCTTTTTCGCCTCACAGCTATTCCCTCTTTTCAATACTTCTATGGAACTAACTTAAAACACAAAATATCAGTCCGAACTTAGCGATGAATCTTTACATAACTTAAAACTTTTCATCACCCTCCCCCAACAGCTATTCCCTATATTTCCAATCA
>CAZJIR010000554.1:0-1842 GCA_964546095.1 uncultured Pirellulales bacterium | reverse complement strand
CCGCCGAATTAGCTGATTTGCAGCAGGGTGACGAAATCACTAACGTCGCAGGGCCTTTGGGCAAGCCGACTCATATCGAAAAATTCGGCACCGTTGTATGCGTTGGTGGCGGCATCGGTAATGCACCTTTGCTGCCAATCGTAAAAGCCCTGAAGGCTCAAGACAACAAAATCGTCAGCATCATCGGCGCAAGAAATAAAGAGCTGCTCATACTCGAAGAAGAATTCACACAGATAAGCGATGAATTGTTCATCACAACCGATGACGGCTCATACGGACGAAAAGCACTGGTAACCGAAGTATTGACAGAAGTTTGCCAACGCAATCCAAAGCCGAACCAGGTCTTCGCAATTGGCCCGGCTATAATGATGAAATTCTGCTGTGAAGTTACGAAACAGTTCGATATACCAACACAAGTGTCACTCAATACCATTATGGTCGACGGGACCGGTATGTGCGGCGGCTGCCGAATCGAATTTGATAACCAGCCGAAATTCGTTTGTGTTGACGGACCGGAATTTAATGGGCACAAAGTCAACTTCGATTTGATGATAAAAAGATTGAATGCCTATAAAGAACAGGAACAAAAGGCACACAACCAATATAAAAAACACAGATGTAAAATCGGCCTGGACAAATAGAATCCTGAACATATTTGCTCTGTGAAAAATAATACTGTTGGTAATATTTTAGGAACCACCTACAGTGACAGACAAAGAAAGACAACAATTTCTCCAACAGCTTCTGGAAAAACAAAAAAACGACAAGCTCAAACCATCCGACAGATACAAAATACCCCCGCAAGACATGTCCGAACAGGACCCTGCCATCAGAATCAGCAACGTCAACGAAGTAGCAACCGGCTACACCGAACTCAATGCCCGGCTGGAAGCTATGCGATGCCTCCAATGCAAAACCGCCCCCTGCATTAAAGGCTGTCCCGTGCAAATCAGAATAAGAGACTTTGTTACCGCCATTGCTGAAGGCCAATTCGAAAAAGCCCTGAATATTATAAAAGAAAATTCGTTATTACCTGCCGTCTGTGGCCGAGTTTGTCCACAGGAAGTACAGTGTCAGAAAACATGCACTGTAGGTTTAAAATTCAAAGACCCCACAAAAGCCGTTTCAATAGGCCGGCTTGAAAGATTTGTTGCTGATTTCTGTCAAAATACCGATTCAATCCCTGCCATCGCAGCCGAGACCGGAATGAAAGTCGCCGTAATCGGCTCGGGGCCCGGTGGTATCGTTACCGCCGCCGACCTTAGAAGAGCAGGCCACGATGTTACAATATTCGAGGCCTTTCATAAACCGGGCGGTGTAATGGTTTACGGAATACCGGAATTCAGACTTCCTAAAGCTATCGTGCAAAACGAAATCGACATGCTCACTAAAATGGGTGTTAAAATCAATTATAACTTCATCGTCGGCAGAACAAGGACCATTGAACAGCTGCTAAAAGAGGATGGCTTCGATGCAGCCTATATCGGTGTCGGCGCAGGGCTGCCGAGTTTCATGGGCATCGAGGGCGAGTCCCTTATCGGCGTATATAGTGCCAACGAATACCTAACGCGCGCAAATCTTATGAAAGCATACGACTTTGGCTCCGGGGCCGATACACCAATCGCACTCTCAAAGAAAGTGGCTGTTATAGGTGGGGGCAATGTTGCTATGGACTCAGCAAGAACAGCAATCAGGCTCGGAGCTGAAAAGGTCTATCTGGTCTATCGAAGAACAGAAAATGAAATGCCTGCTCGAATTGAAGAAGTTCATCATGCAAAAGAAGAAGGAATCGAATTTCACATATTACAAAGCCCAAAACGAATAATCGGCGACCAGAACAGC
>CAZJIR010000553.1:0-1843 GCA_964546095.1 uncultured Pirellulales bacterium | reverse complement strand
GGACTTTATGACAATACTCGATAAGGTGGAAAATCCTTTGGTGGTGCATTCGGAGAGCAAGTTTATCTCAACAAAGTATCACTACCTTACCTCGTATAAGGGGCTCATATTTTATACTAAATCCTTATCGCCTCTAATGCTAAGACCGAGTGTTGAATTAATAAGGGCTAATAGTATCTGGATTCCGACGTAGTGTTTATTATTCGGCAATGAAATTTCTGACTAAATATTGACTTTTAGCCTTGCAAACTTCCTTTTTCCGACGCGGATAACCATTCCATCTTTGGGTATGATTTCATCATTCGGGTCATTTAGTTTTTCACCGTTTATAGTTGCAGCCGATTGTTTTATCATCCTTTTTGCCTCGCCACCGCTTGATACGAGTTCACACGCAAGCAGCAGCTTGCTCGCGGCGACCGGCTCGGCAGGTATTTCAACCTCCGGTATTTCATCAGGCAACTGGCCTTGTGCGAATACCTTATCGAATTCTGCGGCAGCATTCTCGGCTGTCTTATCGTTATAAAATTGGGCAACGATAGTCTTACCTAATAGAACTTTGGCTTCCTTGGGATGAGTTTTTTCCGAATTAATAATTTCAGCAATTTTGTCAGTAGACAGGGAGGTTAAGAGTGTAAAATAGTTTTCCATCATATCATCTGATATACTCATTACTTTACCGAACATATTATTAGGCTCGTCTGTTACACCTATGTAATTGCCTTTGGATTTGCTCATTTTTTCTACGCCGTCAAGACCTACAAGTATAGGCATCGTGATTACAATCTGAGGTTTTTGTCTGTATGCCTTTTGAATGTCCCTGCCTACAAGATTGTTAAAAGTCTGGTCTGTACCGCCCAACTCAACGTCACTTTCCACCATAGCCGAATCATAACCCTGCATTAGAGGATAGAGAAATTCGTGTGTATAAACATCCACATCTGCCTGCAGGCGTTTTTTGAATGTATCGCGCTGGAGCATCTGGGCGACGGTTTTCTTGGCGGCAATTTGAATCAGCTCCATCAAAGTCAGTTTCTCCAGCCATTCGCTGTTATACCTGGTCTCGAGTTTTTCTTCGGAAGTGTCCAGGATTTTGCCTGCCTGTTGTAAATATGTTTCTGCGTTTTGTTCGATTTGCTTAGGAGAAAGGATGGGCCTTGTAGCATTTTGTCCCGTAGGATCTCCTATCCGTGCGGTATAGTCTCCTATAATAAGAACAGCCTTATGGCCGAGGTCCTGAAACTGTCGCATCTTTCTTAATACCACAGTATGGCCCAGATGTATATCAGGGCTTGTGGGGTCCAGTCCGAGTTTGATTCGCAATTGTCTGCCTGTTTTTAACGCTTCGGTCAGCTTTTCTGTAAGTTCGGCCTCGGTGAAAATTTCAACCGTACCTCGTTTAAGTAACTGAACTTGTTCTGCGATTGTCTTTGCCATATATGTTTTTCTGCATACTAAGATACATTGAAATTGTAATTATAAGGTGCCATTGGGAAATTGGCAAGCAGCGGCCTGATAAATAAAATATGTGACTACTGTAGGCTCTGTGGTTTTTCGCCTGCAACGCCGCCGGATACGATAAACGTCATCGCCTCAGAGCTTTCAATATCTAATTGCTTAACGGCCTCTTTGGGAAATAGCAGGACGTTACCTGCGAAATTGTACGACTGTGGAATGTAGACGGCAACATGGTCCTTGAGTCCAAGATTATCCAGGCTTTCTCTCGTCATAAAGCCAACTATCTTTGTATGGTTTCCAGGTCCAAGCGATACAAGCACAGGTTTATCGAACTTTTTCTTTTCACCGGCAAAAGCCTCCACGAGGTCCCTTATTGCACTATAGAGCA
>CAZJIR010000552.1:0-1863 GCA_964546095.1 uncultured Pirellulales bacterium | reverse complement strand
GTCATAGATGGAAAAGTAATTACCTCGGCGGGAGTTTCAGCAGGAATTGATATGGCCCTTACGCTTGCCAATTTAATAGCCGGCGAGACTGTAGCTAAAGCAATTCAGCTTGCACTTGAATATGACCCGGAACCCCCCTTTGATGCGGGCTCACCGGACAAAGCACCAAAAGAAATCTTCGAGCTTGTTGTGCAAAAGGTTGAAAATAGGAAACATTAAGAACCAAATTATAAAACAAAAGATGAATGGAGGTGGCGGTCGGAAGCAAACACAAGCAATTTAAAAGTAAACGTACAGAGTATCAAACTAATATTGAGGAGAGAGCATGAGTGCGAAACCAAGGAAATATAAGAGCTGGAGGGATAAACTTGAGAATCCATTGGAGGGATTGCCAAAGGTAGTTGATGTGCCGGTTAAATGGCGAAAGCAAATGGGCGGCAGGAAGATTTTAGTACCAACACCTATGCTTGTGGATGAGAGGATACGGAAGGTGCGAAAAGGAAAGCTTGTCACTACAGGGCAGATAAGAAAGGAGCTTGCGAAGAAATTTAAGGCGGACTCATCGTGCCCTATGACAGTGGGGATTTTTCTGCGAATATCTTCGGAGACAGCGGAAGAGGACAGGCAGAAAGGCAAGAAAAGAATAACACCTTACTGGCGTGTGGTCAAAGATGATGGGAGCCTGAATCCGAAGTTTCCAGGAGGCGTGAAGGCTCAGGCAGAGAAGCTTAAAAAGGAAGGACATAAGATTATATCAGGCAGAAGTAAAACCAAACTGAAGGTTCAGGATTTCGAGAAGTCACTTTAGCAGCATTTTCGAGGGAATTCACAATGGCAAAAAAGAAGAATTTAATAGGTTACTGCGGGCTTTATTGCGGGGATTGCAGCGGTTATACGCAAACAGTCGCAAATCTTGCAAGAGATCTTAGAAAAGAACTCAGAAGCAACCGGTTCGACCTGATGGCTGATATGATGGCAAAAATACCCTTCTTCAAGGAATTCAAGGACTACGATAAATGCTATAATCTTCTCGGCACAATGATGAAGCTGCGCTGCAAAAGGACCTGTAGAGGCAATGGCGGCCCACCGAACTGTAAGATAAGAAATTGTGCCAGAAAAAGGAAACTCGATGGCTGCTGGCAATGTGATGAGTTCGCAACCTGTGAAAAGCTTAAAATTCTTGAGCCACATCATGGAAAAGCCTGCCTGAAGAACTTACGAAAACTTAAAAAAGATGGGCCGGCCGCTTTTGTTAAAGGCAAAAGATACTGGTACACCGCTAAATAGAATCTTATAAGTCAAATTCTTCGCATCATCCACACCAAGAAGAATTTTTCGCTGCTGGAAACCGGTCATAAAAAAATGGAGATGAATATGAGACGAGGAAATTTGATATGGATGATTCTGGTTCTGGCCGTTACTAATGCTGCTGTAAACGCCGCCGAGCAGGTCATCGTGGCAATAGATAAAAAAGAAGCTACTGCCCGAATACAATTCGCATCCGAAAAGCTATCAGCCTCACTTCAGGAAGCGGGCTACAGCGCAAATGTGATTCAAACAAACCAGATTCCAAAAACAAGACACCTTGTCATCATTATTGGCAATGTTCAAAAAAGCAATTTGCTTGGCGCTCTAATAAGCTCGGGAATTATCGATATATCAACGAACAAACAAGCGAAAGAAGGTTTTACTCTGGTAAGTAATGAAGATATGACAATTGTTGCAGGCAGCGATGATTCGGGGGCCCTATATGGGGCTTTGGAATTGAGCAAGCTGATTGAGAAACAAGGCAAGTTGCCTAAGAAGATTAAAATATCAGATAAGCCCGGCTTTACTCTGCGAGGGCCATGTATAGGCATGCAG
>CAZJIR010000551.1:0-1871 GCA_964546095.1 uncultured Pirellulales bacterium | reverse complement strand
CTCATCAGATTATTGTCAACGCCGCCAACACCTCTCGTACAAACAATCAGAAAATCCTTGATGTTATCGTCAACGATCTTCTTTTCCAGTTCCGACTGCATTAACTCTTTTACGTATTTGCTCATTTTCTCTAATCTCGTATTGTGTATCGCTCTATTAATAATCAACTGTTATACCGGGGCTCATTGTCGCAGATATACTCATTTTTTTGATATACGTTCCTTTTGCTGCCGCCGGTTTTATTTTCTTTATATGTGAGACAAACGCCTCGATATTACCTATCAGTTTTTCTGTCTCGAAGCTTTGTTTACCAACTACTACATGGATATTACCGCCGGCATCGTTCCTAAATTCGACCTTACCCGCGGAAAACTCAGCCACTGCAGTTGCAACATCGGCGGTTACGGTACCATTTTTCGGCGAAGGCATCTTCCCCTGTGGTCCAAGGACTCTCCCGAGCTTACCTACTCTGCTCATCACTCTTGGTGAGGCAATAGCCACATCGAAATCCATCCACCCGTCCGAGATCTTTTTGACCAGCTCATCACACCCGGCCTCTATCGCACCGGCCTTTTTAGCTGCTTCAACACCTGAATCTTCACAGAAAGCAATAACTTTCTTTTGTTTGCCTATCCCGTTAGGTAAAGATATCGAGCCGCGAATCGCCTGGTCGGCCTGCTTCGGGTCGATACCTAAGTGCAGCACAAATTCTATAGTCTGGTCAAACTTCACCGATTTGAATGATTTGACTTTTTTGACCGCCTCAGTCAAACCGAGGGGCTCTTTGCTTAACTGTTCCGATTCTTTCCTGTATCTTTTGTTTTTCACTCGCATTGCTTATTTCTCGTTCTACGTACAGATTCCTCAATAACCACTAATCAGCTATCTCAACGCCCATACTTCGGGCGGTGCCTCTAATAATCTTCTCAGCCTGCTCTATATCGTATGCGTTCAGGTCCTTGAACTTGGTCTCAGCGATTTTCCGCAATTGCTCAGCGCTGATTTTGCCGACATTCTCCTTATTCGGAACGCCGCTGCCTTTTGCGATTTCGGCCGCTTGCTTGAGCAGGACCGCCGCAGGTGGACTTTTGACCTCGAAAATAAAACTTTTATCCTTAAAGACAGTTATTACAACCGGTACAATTGTCCCGTTAAGTTCTTTTGTTCGCTCGTTAAACTGCGAAACAAACTGCCCTATGTTAACACCGTTTTGACCTAAGGCAGGCCCAATCGGTGGGGCCGGCGTCGCCTGCCCGCCCGGCGCCTGTAATTTAATCTTTACTGCTACTTCTTTTGCCATAATCTCGTATCTCTTGCTCTGTTATTTGAGAATTGAACTCTAAGTTATGCCTTCTCAATCTGCCAATATTCTATATCCAGAGGAGTACTTCTGCCGAATATCGTAACAATTACTTTAACAATCCCACGTTCGGGATCAATCGAATCGACCACGCCCTCAAAATTCTCAAATGCACCTTCTCGAATCTTAATCATATCACCTTTTTTAAACTCCACCCTGATGCTCGGTGCCTCTTCCGGCTTTTCCGCTTCTTCAAGTATTTTTGCCACCTCTGTATCCCGCATGGGGATAGGAACTCCATCTGTTCCGATGAAATCTCCTACACCGGCTGTCCCTTTGATCATAAACCAGACCTTTTCAGGAACCCTGCCGTCCTCGGTTGATTCCATTTCCATAAAGACATAGCCGGTATACTTAGGTGGTTTACGAACTGTTTGTTTGCCACCTCGGATACGTTTAATCCGCTCAACAGGAACTTCTATCCGGCCTATAATATCAATCAAACCTTCCCTTTTAACATTCTGCACAAGCGCTTCTTTAACCTGCACCTCTTTATTTGCCGCAACTCGTA
>CAZJIR010000550.1:0-1873 GCA_964546095.1 uncultured Pirellulales bacterium | reverse complement strand
CTCCGGGGACACCAAGGCCGCTTAATTAAACTCGACTTTTATTTTGTAATAACCACTAATCGGCTCGAGCGCATACTTTCCGGACGGCTTTTATACAATCGGACAAATTTTCATTTGGATAACGTTTTTGTATTGCTGCGGCAACGAGTCCCACGAACATCGGTTGTGGCTTGAGAGGTCTGGAAGTCAGACAAGGATGTGCCTGAGTGCCGCAAAAGTAGGGATGGGATGGAAGCTCAAGTATCTGCATAATCGGTTGGTCGGGGGCTTTACCGGAAAATACAAGGCCGGCTTTTTCGAGCTGTTCAATATAGCGAGGATCGACCTCGTAACGGTGTCTGAATCGCATTCTGGTTGAATTTTTCTGACCGAAAAGATTCCACGCAAGTGTTTGGGATTTTAATTCTATATCTCTTCCACCGAGGCGCATATTTCCACCCAGGCCTTCTATTTTTTTCTGCTCCGGCAGTATGTCAATGACCGGCTCTGAACAATCAGATTCAATTTCTGTGCTATTGGCTTCAGTTAAACCGCAAACATTGCGGGCAAATTCGATAACGGCCATTTGAAAACCGAAGCATAATCCCAGATACGGTAGATTGTTTTCTCTGGCGTATTTGATACAGGCGATTTTTCCTTCTGCACCGCGGGTCCCGAAACCACCCGGGACTATAATGCCATCAACATCAACCAGATTATCCGCCACATTTTCATCTGTTAGGTTAGTTGTTTCTATCCATTTAATTTTTACATCGCATCCTAAAGCAATGCCGGCATGTTCGAGGGCGTTAATTATAGAGGCATAGCTATCACGGACGGTTGTGTATTTACCTGTGATGCCGATTGTAGCTTGGCGGTTGGCAGAGCCGATTTTGTCGTTGAAATCACACCATCGAGCCCAGGCCTTGCGCTCATTTCTAAGATTGATTCTGTCGTCGATTTTGAGCAGTCTTGCAACCTCGAAATCCAGGCCGACCTCTCTGAGCATCGCCGGTATCATATAGATACTGGCCGAGTCCGGCAGACTGATGACCCTTTCAAAAGGAACGTTGCTGTAGACACTGATTTTTTGTCGAACTTTTTCGGTTGCGGGGCTGGCTGCTCTGCAGGCGATGATGTCCGGCTGAACACCTAACTGCATAAGCTGTTTTATTCCGAGTTGTGCGGCTTTTGATTTTTGCTCACCGAGTGTTTTTGGCTCCAGTATGTAGGTCAAAGCGACAAAGCAGCAACTGTTCGGGCCTTCTTCGTATGCAAGCTCACGCATTGCCTCAATGTAGTAGGCGTTTTCCAGGTCGCCGACGGTTCCGCCAATCTCAATAAATACGATGTCGGCATCGGATTCGACCGCCAGTTGACGTAATTTCAATTTTACCTCGCCTGTAACGTGGGGAATCATCTGAACATCTCTGCCGAGGTAGTCACCATGGCGTTCCTTATTAAGGATAGAACTGAAAATCTGGCCGCTTGTGGCGAAGTTTGTTCTGCTTAAATTCTGATTGAGCATTCTTTCATAGGTGCCCAGGTCCATGTCGCATTCCATGCCATCATCGAGTACGAATACCTCGCCGTGCCGGAATGGGTTCAATGTGCCGGAGTCTATGTTAAGATAACCTTCGAGCTTGATTGGTGCCACTTTTAGGCCTTTATCCTGCATTAATTTCGCAAGGCAGGATGAAAATATTCCTTTACCCAGGCCGCTCATTACAGTGCCCATTACGAAAACGTATCGCGTTTTTCCCTTTTTGTAACCTTTGGGCACGGGTGAGAAGAATTCGCTCTCGGTTGAAATGTCGCTGACCTTTTGTAACAAATCTTTGCTTTCACTCATAATTTTTGCCTTCTTTATTTATATTTCCATCGCATGTCATAA
>CAZJIR010000549.1:0-1874 GCA_964546095.1 uncultured Pirellulales bacterium | reverse complement strand
CATCCGTTTCATAGTAATTTTCCGCATCGAGCGTGAATGTGACGGTTTGTGACGCCTCCATGTTCCTTAGCACATCGGCCCAGGCAATACTCGCACCATCAGGTGAGCCTCCGAAGTAACCGATACCAAGTATTACCGCGATTATTATCACCGCCGCAGCGGCTAATTTCGTTATTTTATTTCTCATAATAGTTTCTCCTGTAAACGCTAATAGATGGTTGATATGTCCTGCTTGTTTGTGATGTTTGAGGCTATGGGGCAACGAAGCCATCAACTTTTTGCGAAGATGGTCGTGGTTTTGGTTAAATACTTCATAAGCTTTATTCAAATCGTTATCCAACGGCGATTTCATCAGAAACCCCCCTTTTCAGTTAATAATCGTTCCAACCTTTTTCGTGCCCTTTCGAGAACACGATAAAAACCTGACCTCGATAATCCCAATACATTACGTGCATTGTCAGCCGAGCTGCCCTGCAGATAGAATGCATGCAAAGCCAACCGTTCTTTTTCCGGCAGTGTTGTAATCATTTTTCTAAGCCTTTCTATCCGGCCGTCATTTGGTACATCAGTAATGGTTGAATCTTTGTTTTCTAATTCAGATTTCTTATCCCGGCTGCGCAGCTTCTGCCGCCGCCATTCTTTACATCGCAGCCTGGCAATTCCTATAAGCCAGTTTCCAAAACGTTCCGAATTACGCAGGTGGTCCAATTTCTCGTATGCCCGCATGAATACATCCTGAGCGAGGTCCTGGGCATCGGCAAGATTGCCTGTCGTATCGTAACAAACAGCCCGAACCAGTGGAGCGTAGCGGTCATACAGTTTTTCGTAAGCTGCTTTATCGCCGGCAAGCACAGCCTGAATAAGAGTTTTATCATTTGGTGCTGTCAAATCAAGGCCCTTTAGATTTTGACATACTCTGTAAACATAGTGATTAAGTAAGGCAATTTGTCTACTGGAATTTTGCAATTTTTGTGTTTTTCATAAGATATCAATGAAGATTGACATTGGCAAAAAAATAGAGTAAAAAAGATGCGGATAAACACGAGCTATAAGGCAAAAATTATGAACATAATTGCAGTAGATATCGGCAATACGAATATAGCCATTGGGCTTTTTCTGGATGACAAGGAGCAGTTTATTAAATCCATCCCGGGCGGCTCGCAAACAAAACTTACGAGCTGTTTAAAATCGGCCTGGAGTAAAATCCCAATCGCAGAAGGCTCGAAAGAAAAAAAACACAATGGCGTAATTGTCATCAGTAGTGTAAAACCGGCCTGGACCGAACTCATCCGGCAATTGGTAAAGGATGAACTTAGTGAGAAGGTTTATGTCATAGGTAAAGACATACCGCTGCCGATAAGTATGTGGGTGGACGAGCCGGACAAGGTCGGTACCGACAGAGTAATCTCAGCGGCTGCGGCGTACGATGTGGTCGAAGATGCAGTGGTAGTAGCGGACTTCGGCACTGCCGTAACGATTGACCTGGTTGATGAAAAAGGTATTTTCCTCGGCGGCGTTATCAGCCCGGGCTTTGAAATAAGCGCAAAGGCTTTAAAAGAAAATACTGCCCAACTGCCAAAAACAAAAATCACCAAGCCCAAAACACCATTCGGGAAAAATACCGCCGAAGCCATAAACTGCGGACTGTATTATTCCGCTGTTGGGATGTTGGAAGAGGTCATCAGACGTTATGCGGAGCAAATTGGCAAATGGCCGCAGACCATCATTACCGGATCGGGGGCCAAGACCATAAAGGACGATTGTGAATTCATCGACTCCTTCGTTCCAAACCTAGTTGTCAAGGGTATCGTTCTGGCCTATCAAAAATATGTCGCAACAAAAGCGGAAACCGTCTAAGTTGTGTAACTCGGTTA
>CAZJIR010000548.1:0-1877 GCA_964546095.1 uncultured Pirellulales bacterium | reverse complement strand
AATAATAACGAGTTTATACTCAGTGAAAATTTCAAGAGAACGGCTATCGCCCGTGAATTTTACCGCATCAGTCCGACCTCGCAGGAAAAACATATAGAAAAAAAATGCGATTATCAATGTGCTTAACAATCCAATAATCCGGTCAACAAAAACGCTCAAGGCCGACTCAAACCTTTTATCGGTGTGCTTTGTAACATACCAGGCACGAAGCAAATCTCCTCCGACCGAACCCGGCATAAAATTATTGTAAAACCAGCCGAGGAAATTGAGTCTCACGGCAGCTAAAAAACCTATGAAGACAGACTGGGTCCTCAACAGCAGCCACCACCGCAAGCTTATTATTACCTGGCAGATGAGAAAAATACCGAGTGCTGCTGCAAAAACCCCCAAATTCATTCGAGCAAAAATCGAAGCTAATTTAGTCCATCTCTGCCCACGAGAGACCCATACTATAGCCCAAACAATCCCGACCGAAACCACCAAAACACGCAGAAACATAAACAAATATTTACTTTTATCAACTTTCGCCTTGGTCATTGAAGTAGTTAGCCTTGAAAAAAACTTTGTTTTTGGAAATAATAACTGGTAAAACTTACCTTGGCAAGACACTAAAAAGAACAAATTAGGAGGCCGAATACGTGGCTACAAAACAAGATATCGAAGAAGGTCTGGAGTTTATTCCGAAATTTGACGACAACGGCCTGATAACAGCTATAGCCCAGGACAACCAAACCGGTCAAATCCTGATGGTAGCTTATATGAACCGCCAGGCTCTTGATCTAACAATTCAAACCGGCTACGCCACATACTTCAGCAGGTCACGGCAGGAATTATGGAAGAAAGGCCAGGAGAGCGGACACTTCCAAAAAGTAGACCAAATACTGATAGATTGTGACCAAGACTGCCTGATTCTTAAAGTAACCGTTGATGCGGGACAATGCCACGTAGGTTATCGGTCATGCTTTTATCGCGCATTGGAAAAGAAAACGGACAAAAAACTGGTATTTATAGCCGATAAGGCCTATGACCCTCAAAAAATCTACGGGAAGAAAAGTTGAATTCCGCCGATGCGGTTGTATATCTGCTTATCAGAAAGAAAGTTACTACATTAATTCTTCAATAAACGAAAAAAAACAGGCCTTTCGGGAATTTTCCCTTGCTTTTGAGACAATAATATGGTATCTTATTTCTTGTAGATAATAGACTTAGTGAGGAGTGGCTGCAGAATTTTTTTTTTAAAGCCTTATTCTCCATTAAATGACCGTTACGTTTGACAGCAACTATGGCACTTAACTATAGTTACGGTTTGTGGGATAAATGTGTCCAGAAAAAAAACGTCTCAAATTTAACACATTATTATCTTTTTCCAGGAGGACTTAAGCTATGAAAAGATTTAAATCGAAGGCATTATTATTTTGTGTGCTGGCATTACTTCTCAGCACTACACAGGTCACCGTAGTATATGGTGCCCCGCCGACCAATGACGACTACGATGATGCCCAAGCGGTCAGCAATGTAACGGACTTAGCGTTCGATACCACCGAAGCGACATTCGATGGTCCCGCAGAGTGTATCCGCGTCGACAGCGGGAACATCTGGTATTGTTATACTGCAACGTGCACCGGCGGCGTTACTGTCAGTTTGTGCGGCAGCGACTTCGACACCAAGCTTGCCGTCTATGACGGATGCAGTACTACACCGAGTTCAGGGAACCTGCTCAGATGTAACGATGATGCCTGTGGAAGGCAATCAGAAGTTAAATTCCCTGTCACCGCTGGCCACAAGTACCTAATCGAGGTTGGCGGCTTTGGGTCAGCTTCCGGTGAAGGTTTGTTAACCATATCGCTGGGCACCTCTGCTGGCAGTTTAGACGATTT
>CAZJIR010000547.1:0-1879 GCA_964546095.1 uncultured Pirellulales bacterium | reverse complement strand
CATCTGTCGAGAATATTCGACAAATCGACCTTTTTATGCAAAACAAACCCAATCTTGCTTGTCTCGTCGGCTCGTCTCGTCGTAGCTTGAGCGGAGACGGAAGCTTTAGCGGAGACGGAAGACCTCGCTCAAGGCGGGACAAACCCAATTTCGAAGCAACTCTGATTAGTATTTCGCAGTCCTGCCGTTATTTGGCAAAGGGCAAAGTATCCGGAACGACATATATCTGCGTCGTGAATTTAAATGGGACGCCCAGACCGCTGTCGTAAATCAGCTCCGCAAAAAAGGCCGTCCAGCCCTTATCCGGCTCAGAAACCTTAGCCACATACCTGCCCCTCTGAGCGGTCAGGCGCGAGCTTTTCCAGACCGACCCGATGGTTTCAAGGCGAAAATCACGTTTTTCAGCATTGCTCGCCTGCCAGAGATTGACCTGCTTCAATTTGCCGCTGATGTTCCTTACGATCAAGCCGTTACCTCCCATCCGCCAGCTAAATTTCGGCAGCGGCGAACCTTTCAGAACAGATGCGTAAAACGCCAGCAGGCTCTCGGAGGCGTCCGAACCGCCAAGGCCGTGGTCCGTATTAGGAACGTATCGAAGGTATTTCGGGTTCGGCAGCTCATTAAAATAAAATTGGGCCGAATCGGGCAAAAAGAACTGGTCGCCGGTCGAATTTATCATAAACTTTGGCATCATATATCGGGCGAGATACTCATAAGGGTCTATAAATTCTCTAAGCTTCTTGCCTTCCGGTATATTGAGCCTGCTGAAAATATCCATTTCCTGATAATCCTTAATGGCATCTGAGTAAAAGCCATACGCACTGAAATGGTGCTCCATCTGGTCGGCCATATTCAGAACGTCGATAACCACAGGCACAATTGCGACAACGCGTTTATCAACAGCGGCCGTCAGCCACGTCGTCCAGCCGCGTTTGGACGCCCCGCTGACCACAAATTCATTTATTTCGAGCTTACCTTCGCTGACGGATTTAACGTGACTTTGAACCGTATCCATCGCCCGCACCGCACTTTTCACCATCGGCAGCAAGAGCGGCCAGGTCTCATCGCCGGTGTCTATATATTTATTAAAGGTATAGGCAATAATCCCGTCTTCATATCGAGGCCTGCCGCCATCCGGAAAGACCAAAGGCTGGTTCGGCACCATCCTAATCTCCGCAACAACCGTTTTGGACTTCATAGCAATACCGGCCAGCATCGAATCGGCCTTAGTCGGAGCAGGCTTGTCATTACTGCCGCCCGTTATCCAAAGCAGCGCTTTATTGGCTTTGACATCATCCGGCGTGATTATTGTCAGCCAGTGCTTCCAGACAATCCTGTCCACTTCCTCCTTACTGCGCCACGATTGAGACGTCATATCCAGAACGTACGCCTTATAGCCTTCACCTTTAATAGTATTGGCAAGACTATATTTATAGTTCGCATCCGGCGCCGCTACGTAATCATCCAGCGGCGTACCGATAGCAAGCGGTGCCATTGCAAGAATAAATACAATCGCAATAGTGAAATAATAACGTGTCTTCATTTCATGCCCTTTCTTCATTTTATATTATACCCTTATATAAACATACTCCATACGCATCAAACATTATGTCTTCAAACCTTTAAGGCCGGCATCGAGCCTCTCTTTACCTTCAACAAGCTCCTTCCAGCCAACCTTCCGTCCCTCATAAGCGGCTGTTCTGCCGAGGATTGTTACAAGATTACTGCGCACGCTCGGCGCAACAGTCGGATTATCAAATTTACCTTCGACAATACTCTGATGGAACGTTTTGATATTAGCAACAGCACCTTCCTGATATATGCCGGGGCTTTTGCCGCCGCGATAGAAGATTTCACCCTCGCCCCGAATCCGTACCCA
>CAZJIR010000546.1:0-1880 GCA_964546095.1 uncultured Pirellulales bacterium | reverse complement strand
TATCGCGCTGTAAATACAATTTTGCAATTCTCTTACATTACCCGGCCAATCATACAGCATCAATAAATCCAAAACTTTGTCCGAAACAACCGGTTGTTCTACGCCCAGAGCTGTAGAATACCTTTCAAGGAAGTAATCCACCAGCATCGGAATATCTTCTTTTCGCTCACGCAACGGACAGACACTCAAGCTCAAAACATTTAATCGCCAGTATAAATCTTCTCGAAATTTCTTTTCCTGAACCATCGCAGATAAATCCCGGTTCGTAGCCGCCATAACACGAACATCAACTGCAATGGGTTTGTTACCGCCCACACGTGAAAAAGTTCCTTCCTCGATAACTCTTAAAAGTTTAACCTGTGCTTCGAGAGTCAATTCCCCAATTTCGTCGAGGAAAAGTGTTCCGACGTCGGCATCTTCGAACTTACCTATCCTGAGCTCTTTTGCATCTGTGAAGGAACCCGCCTCGTGCCCGAAAAACTCGCTCTCGATAAGATTCGAGGGTATTGCACCACAGTTGACCACAACAAAGGGTCCTGATTTTCGTTTGCTTGCCTGATGAATTGCCCGCACTATTAACTCTTTTCCCGTTCCGCTCTCACCATAAACCAATACCGTACCATCTGTAGCAGCAAATTTGCGCATCAAAGCAAACGTTGACTCCATCTTATCAGACACGCCGACAATACTCTCAAAACTGTAGGTTTCTTCGAGCTGGTCTTCTAACTGCTTAACCCTGCGCTTGAGAGTTACCATTTCCACCGCGCGTGAAATGATGGCTAAAAGCTCATCATTATCAAAGGGTTTTTCGAGATAGTCAAAAGCCCCTTTTTTCATTGCTTCTACGGCCGAACGAACCTCCCCATGCGCGGTCATTATGATAGTTTTACAGTCGGCATTTAGCTGCTTATCAAGAACTTCCATAACCTCCATGCCGTCTATTCCGGGCATCTTTAAATCCAGCAAGATAACTGCCGGCATAAACTGGGCGTATAGTTCAAGCCCCGACTCACCGGATTCAGCTGCCTGAACCTGGTAACCATTTTTCGTCAAGAGCTTTGATAAAATGGAACGTATATTAGCCTGGTCGTCAATAATCAGTACTCTGGGTTTCTTCACGTGACATACCTCATAATTGATGCATCTACCTTATTGGCAGGGAAATCTTCACCGCTGTACCACCGCTTTGGGCTTCTTCTACCCAGATGTCCCCATTATATCGCTTAACAATACTGTTGCAAATGGCCAGCCCAAGGCCGGTACCACCGGCCTTGGTTGTAAAAAATGGCTCAAAGACCTTCTGGCGCAGGTTCGGAGGTATCCCGGCTCCCTTATCATCAATCCGGATTAAAAATTTCTCACCGGCTGAAACAGCATTCTCAGTTCTTTCAGCCAAGCAACAGGCTTTTATTAATAGCGTTCCACCTTCCGGCATTGCCTGCAGACCGTTCATCATAACGTTCAACAATACCTGTCGTAACTCACCCGGGTCGAATGTAAGCTTTGGTAAATTACCTTTAGTCTCAATTTCCAGCTTCACATTTTGACTTTTGGCTTTGGCCTCAATGAAATTCACACAGCGTTCAATCTCCTGACGAATATCTATTTCCTCCGGATTACTCTCAGCCGGCTGGGCCAGTGATAGTAAGTTACCCACAATATTATTCAGCCTGTCAACCTCATCCAAAATATCTTCGGCGAGCTTTCTATCATCCGTGCCCTGTTCGAATTCACTTGCAAGGTATTGTACCGTACTACGAATCGCCGTGAGTGGATTTCGAAGCTCATGCGCAATACCCGCGGCAAATTGTCCCATTGTCGCTAATTGCTCGGCACGGAACATTCTTTCGTTTTGGCGTAAGCGTTCATTGAATAGCAAG
>CAZJIR010000545.1:0-1882 GCA_964546095.1 uncultured Pirellulales bacterium | reverse complement strand
AGATGGACCGTGTAGGTGACCCTTCCAGCCGCGTCGACCTGTTTGGTCTCGCGGTCGTGAAGTGTGGCAGGACGGTTTAATGTGTAAAGGTGATACTCCTCAAAGGCCTTTTCAGATACAGGTGCAGGCATACTGCTTTCTGACCGAGCGTATGCCACTCCAGCATAAGCATAGCGTTCCTGGTCCTGCTGGATTTTGCTAACATCGCCGGCCATGAGTTTTATGCGTGCATTTTCAAATGTCTTTCCGCTTTGATTATCCATCGTAACCCAGCCGATTACATCAAGCTTATCACCCTTTTCAGCGGCGAGCATGCTGTAGTCGGCTTTCCAGCTCATGCCTCCTGTAATATAACTGAGTTCTGCGTTGAGTTTTCCGCTTTTGTTGGTGTTGAGGACCCAGTGGATTGTTGGTTTTAATATAGTATCATCTGCGAGTGAAGGGAAAAGCGGCTGGCCGGGCAAGTTGAACCGCAATTTACCGTCGACTTCGATGATAGGCTGAGAGGTATTGACATTACGGTATTGGCGCTGGGTGTATCCGGAGCCATATCGCTGCATTCCGGATTGGTGGGGGACGTAGCCGGAACGGACAATCCTGCCTTTTTCTATTTTAGTGTCACCATCCCTGTTCATGATAAGGAATTCGATTTCTTTTCCTTCGTATAGAGAAAGGAGAAGTCCCTGCGAGACCGGGTCGGAGCGGTAATTCTGTTCGAGGATTTGTATAGCGCGTTTGCCTTTTGGGTCGCGAAGGATAACAGAGTCCGGCTCAAGATGGGCCGTAATGTCCGTTACACTCAGCTCATTTATACCCTTTTTCAGGTTCAGATTGAGTTGGTCCCGTACTACGGCAAAATCCTGATTATAAACGGTTAAGGATGGTTCAGCTAAGGCGACAGAGACTAAAATAAACAAGACTAAAGTATTGATTTGAGAGAATTTTTTAAAGTCCATTTTTTTCTCCTTTCATTCTTTCAATTACAATAAGCCCGCAATAACAATACATTCTTATAACATTTATCTATTTAGACGTCCATTGCAGATTTCCGGTTGACAATAAAGAAGGTATTTTTTGTTGCTTGTGATTTGAGCGGCATGTAAGTTAGTGAAAGGGTAGATGAGTATGGCGTGGACTGATAGGGCAGATTTTTTCGTTACGAATAGGTGAATTAATGCCTTTTATATGTAGAAAGGAGGCATAAAAGCATGTGCAGGAGACAAACAAAACGACTGGGGCGGATGTTATTAGTTTTTGTTCTACTGGTTCTTGGCGGCTCGGCGGGCACTATATGGGCATTGACGAGTGAGTACTCAGGAAGAGTCAAAGCGTTAGCTGATGAAATTGTATTGAGCGCAGAAGAACTTAGTAATGCAACAAATAAGCCGGTTTATAACAGTTCAGAGGTGGAAGAGATTCTCGGTGAGCTGAAAGGATTGATTAAAGAATATGAAGAAGTGATGGTCTTTGCCAGGAGTCCTTATCCGGGAGAGATATTGTTAGCAACAACACCCGGCGGTGATAGTACGTGGCTTGAGGCCCTGTGCAGTACTCGTTATGAGGGGCCGTTGAAGGAAATACGAATCAGACGGACCGGACACAAGGCAAACTATCTTAGAATTAATGATATTGAGATAACCTATGTTACGCCGAAGGGAGTTACGAAAGAGGTATTCAATAAGGGCGGCAGGGTCAGGCTCTATCATGATGGTGTATTTAAGCTGGCATTGCCAAGGCCGATGAGAGTCAGGCGGATTCGGATTAACATCAATCATGAATCGACCGGCTTAGAGGTTTATGGAGTGCCATATTTTTCTGAGATAGTAAATCGGCCGGTCGTGGAGAACGGTGGTTTGCGAGAGGTCCTATTGGGGACGACACC
>CAZJIR010000544.1:0-1890 GCA_964546095.1 uncultured Pirellulales bacterium | reverse complement strand
CAATCCTGTTCGGCACAGGAGTTGCCCTTTGGGCATTTGGGGCATTTAGTCTAATGTTCACATCCTTATTTGTATTTTATGAAACGATATGTAAAGCAGCAAGATATTTTCGCGCAGCATAAACTACGGCAGTGGTTAATACAGAGACCAGCCTTGACGATTTAATCCTGTTTTTGAAGACGGGCTATATGAGCCAACAGTTCTTCTTCATCGGCCATGCCGGTGAAGTAATAACAAAGCATCTCATAAGTTCGCAGAGTCGGTTTTTTCCCGGTCCACAAGCTTATCAACATACACGCTATGATTGCCGCGTAGGTTTGCAATTCAATCCCGTTGTGGTTGTAGCTCAGAAGATGACGACAGCCAAGAACGTGCTTGAAAAAGCGAAAGAATATCTCGACCGCCCAGCGATGCTTAAATATCAATGCAATCACATCCGCATCAAGATCAAAGATATCGGTAGCTATAAGCAGCGTTTCTCCCTGCTGGGGCCCGCCCCTGCTGATCTTATAACGCTTCTTATGAGGTGTACACTTAATAGAAATCAGTCGAACCGGCACAGACAATTGGTTTTTCGTTTTATCGTTGCTGCCAAGCCTGACCTTTTTATCAAAAATAATTCCAGCGGCTATTGCATCGTCGGGCAATTCAAATTCTTCAAGGCATTGATAAACAGCGTTGTCTCTAACCCTGCAGACAAAAGAGCTATCGATATCCAGTATTTGCTGAAACAACGACAAAGAGGCGTAACCGCGGTCTTTAACGTAAATGCGACCGGATTCAAGATTGTCAGCCAGGACTTGTCTTTCATCGCCGTTGCCGTCCGTGATTGTTATTTTGACAGGAACATGCCTTTGGATGTCGAATTGAGTATGGGCTTTAATTGCCATTTGGTCTTTTTTCCACAAGGCCCATGTCATCTTGGGCAGGGCATTTATCAAGGTGCCGTCAACTGCCGTGAGAATAGCTGTAATGTCACTGAGTTTCTCATGGCCGGCAATTAGCTGCAACTGTGATGCTAACTGCCGGATGATTTCTTCCATTAATGCGCTATCGAAAACAGTCGATGCTTCTGATAAACTGCCAAGCGAGGCACAGGAACATCCTAATTTACGCTGCACTTTTTTCAGTTCGCTGGCCTGCTGTATCGCTCGAAGTGATGTGCAGATAGGATTAAACATATACAGAAGCAGCAGAGACATATATTGATCCATATGCAGTATGCGATTACCGGCTCGGTCACGTTCACAGCCGGCATCGTGGAGATTTTCCAGAATCGCTGAAATAGGCTTGAAGTATTTGAAGCCCTGAAGGTCGTGCTCTTTTATTTTATGCCTTTTTTTGCTCATAAAGGCATTTAAACACAAATGTTTTTGGCGCGCAAGTTTAAAATAGGTAATTTAAGATTTTTTTTACACTTACAATTTAGTGAGCAAACCGAGTGCCGAACAGGATTGGTAATAATCACTAATAATGCCCTGAAAAATTCAACTTCCGACCCAAATCTCAATGACCTGGTCAACTGGAAGGCTCAAAAAGGTGTTTCAGCTACAATTGTTACAGTCGAACAAATCGAAAGCGACCCCGACTACGAATGGGATGGTGCGTATGGCGATGGTTCAGTTTTTTTTGATGACACTGCCGCACACATAAGAAATTTCGTAAAAGATGCCTATATAAATTGGGAAACTGATTATATTCTTTTGGCTGGTGACGGCGACGGCGCAGATGTTGGAGATGAAAGTGGAGATGAAATAATTCCTGTAAGATGTTTCTATGTTTTCAATGATCAAGGTGGAACTAATGACCAGATACCGGCTGACCTTTATTATGCTGCGCTCGACGGCAACTGGAATGACAATGAAGATGATAAGTGGGGTGAATACTCTG
>CAZJIR010000543.1:0-1898 GCA_964546095.1 uncultured Pirellulales bacterium | reverse complement strand
TGACCCTAATAGCGGGTTGCTGCCGGGGATACACGGCGATGGCTCGGGAAAGGAAGGCGGGGGTGACCATCGCATTCAGGCTTATAATTTTCGTATGTGTTTGACTAAGGTGGCTGAGAACCGCGTGCCCTTCCCTAAGCCAAATAATTACGACCCAATGCAGTACGAACTCCTTGCCCGGTACCTCGACCAGGGCTGGAGAAGAATCTTTAATAAGTTTGACCCCGCGCCGAACAATAAAACCGATACCAACAATCATGGCGCTTTCTCAACAGATAATATAGGCATGAATTACGACTATCCTGAAGCTACTTACGGGCGAAGACAAGAAATTATCAAAGAGCATGAGAGCTATCAGAAGGGACTAATGTGGTTTCTTGCCTATGACCCGCGGGTTCCTGTGGACGTTCGTGAGAAAATGAGCCAGTGGGGTTTGGCAAAAGATGAGTTCAAAGACAACAGTCACTGGCCACACCAAATCTATGTCCGTGAAGCCAAGAGAATGGTCAGCGATTTCGTAATGACCGAACTGCATCTGCGGCGGATAAAACCTACGCCAAAGCCTGTGGGTATGGGTTCATATAATATGGACTCGCATAATGTCCAGCGCTATGTTGATGATAATGGTCATGCCCGCAATGAGGGTGATATTCAGGTTAATCCCGGTGGGCCTTATCCGATTTCGTATGATGCGTTAGTGCCTAAAGCCTCACAATGTACGAATCTGCTCGTGCCTGTCTGTGTTTCTTCATCGCACATTGCTTATGGCTCGATTCGCATGGAGCCCGTGTTTATGATACTTGGTCAGTCGGCCGCTACAGCCGCAATTCTTTCAATAGATAAAAATGTGGATGTGCAGGATGTCGATTACTCCGAATTGCGGGCGCATCTGCTTGCTGACGGCCAAGTGCTCAGTTTACGATAAATTATGACAAAATGTAGTCTTTAATGCCTCCCTATATAAAGCCTGGAGACAGTTGGAATCCGCGACATGTATTGATTTAGCTTCTTCAATATGTTAAAATAGGTTGGGTTGTTTGGCATGGTTTCGTGTTATAGGACTTCCTGTATGGAAAGAATTCCGTGAAGCACATGAAATGTAAGAAATTAGTCTTTTTTGCTATCATATTGATTATCAGTCTTGTTGCGAATGCAGTTCAGGCCCAATGGATTGCATATAACGACTGTCTTCGAGAAGCAGGAGATTCGACTGTAGCAAATGTGACCGGCTGGACTATTCATAGTAATGATTTGACGCATTTCACCGGCCGGTTGAGAAATTTTGAGACCGGCAGCGACACCTCAATGCCCACCGTAACATTTACAATGGGAGATGCGGGTCTGAGTGTTAGCAGCGGCGGTGCAGGTGGTAATCCTGCTCCCGGTACGGACGCATACGAGATTTTCGATGGTATAGTTGACTTCGGTCCGAATGCTGTTTACTACGGTGGAGCCGGCTGGTGGGTTGAGATAGAGTTCACAGGATTAAATCCGGAGAAAGTGTATAGTTTTGTCGGCACTGCTATTCGCTCGACGGACTACCCCAACAGGATTTCACTTTTTACTATCAGTGAAGCTCTGAATTATGTCAATAACAGTAGCGAAGGGATTTTAGAGAAAAACGATAATGAGACCAAACTAATAGCCGGAGATAACAGCCTTACCGGCTATGTCGTTAGATGGGATGAGGTTGTGCCCTCATCTGACGGAAGTTTTAAGATTAGGGCGGAAGCTACAGTAGAATCGGATGGTGGAAGAGCGTATCCCTTTGGTGGATTTATGCTCGAGGAGACTGGTCGTCCGGGGAACAGGCCGCCAGAGGTCGATGCCGGAGATTATTACTCACTTACCTGGCCGATTAACAGTTTGCAGCTAAGCCCGGTTATTTATGATGATGA
>CAZJIR010000542.1:0-1901 GCA_964546095.1 uncultured Pirellulales bacterium | reverse complement strand
CAAAACAAACCTAATTTTTACAAGGTTATAATTAATATAAGCTCTTTGAAATAAAAAGAATACGCGAAAAGGGACATTTGGCCAAATAAGAAAAACAAAGCCAATTTACCTGCCCCCTTGCCTAGAGTGTCTTCTACTCTAAGGGGGGCCACTTCCCTCTATATTACCTAATTACACAGCAGGGCTATAGCACTGGGCCAAAACCTTAATCGGATGGCGTACAACGCAACCGCTGATGTGTTCAATCTGCATTTTGCAGGCGGCACATTCGGTCAATACGTTTTTCACCGGCGAATTTTCCAAAGCTTCTCTCAGGCTTTCGGAAATGTCGGAAGAAAGCTCGTAATTTTTCTTCTGCATCCCGAACGTACCTGCCAGTCCGCAGCACCCGGCCTTTAGATCGGTAATCTTGACGCCGCAGAGCTTATTAAGCAGCCTGATACTCGCAGTTTCATCACCGACAGCGCACAAATGACAGGGTAAATGATAAACGAACTGCTCCGCTACTGTTTTCGCAGGCGCTTTTAACTTGTTCTCTTTGAAAAGACTATCAAGATAGTTCATCAATTCGAAAGTATTGGCCGAAACAAGCTCCGCATCCGGCCCGGAGACAAAATGGCGAAGCTCTGACTTCAAACACAAAGCGGCACTCGGCTCAGAACAAACTATCTTGTAACCTTCACGTACAACTTCAGCCAAATGTTTGACACTATATGCCAAATCCTTACGTGCGGTTTTGACATCGCCATAAACAATTGCCGGCAGCGGCGCAGGTAATTGTTTTGGCAGGACAACTTCGATGCCATTTGCCAAAAGGACATCCAGAACGGCAAAGCCCAATTCGTGGTCGTTATAATTCGCGTATGTATCTACGAAATACGCGACCTTATCAATCGGCTTTTCTATCGGCTTACAGGCCGACAAATATTTTCGCCCTGCTTTTATGAAGGACCTGTGTTTAAAACGGGGCATACTCCTTCGCTTGTCAATACCGGTAAACTTCTCCAGCAGCCATTTAAATGTCGGCAGGCGCATCACAAAATTGGATATAGGAGAAAACATGCTGCCCAATATGCTAAGAAACCTGTTGAGACTTAGAAATAGCTCCGTCCGGCGAAAACCCCTGCGTTTGACGTACCGTGCCCTGGCCGCGGCCATCAGTTTTGAAATATCCACCCCCGAAGGGCATTGTTGCAGGCATGCTTTGCAGTTAATACACAAATCCAGGAACTTTCTGAACTCCGGCGTTTCGAATTCTTTTTCATCCAATTGCCCTGTCGCCCAGAAATGCAGAATATTGGCTTTCGCCCGCGGGCTGGTTAACTCCTCACCCATCGCCCGAAATACCGGACACATTCGCAAATCGGATTCTCTGCTGAGGCAAAGCCCGCAGCCATAGCACTGCTCAAGCTCTTTAACAAATTCATCTTTATCGAAAAGCAATTCGCTTTTGACTCTTTCCGGCAAAATCTTATGTTCGGCACGCAAATTCTTAACCATAACATCAGGGTCGGGATTTATGATTTTTCCCGGATTCATCAGACCTTTTGGATCGAATATGTTTTTGATTTTACACAGCAGTTCATAATATTCATCGCCGAACTGCTGCCGCACGAACGGCGCCCTTACCAGTCCTTCTGCATGTTCACCGCTTATAGTGCCGCCCAATGACCAGACAAGTGAAAAAACATCGTTTGCCATCGACCGCATCTTTTTCACATCCGCCGGGTCGCCCAGGTCAAGGCACGGCCGAACATGTATCAGGCCGTCACCGGCATGACCATAAAACGACATCGTGATGTCATATCGCTTTCCGATTTCCTGCAGTCCCGAAATATATTCCCCCAGCCGGGTGTTCTCAACTGAAGTATCTTCCATAAATTCCGTTGGATGCTTATTAC
>CAZJIR010000541.1:0-1930 GCA_964546095.1 uncultured Pirellulales bacterium | reverse complement strand
TCATCACATTGATACTCTCATCGTTTTCAGGGTCCGTTAGGGTAATATTTATTCGAACGCATCCCTGACCCATACCATTTAAAGTCGTATGACTAAAAGCGCGTACACTCGAGTCGGAAGTAGAAACATTTTCTGCAAGAACTTTAGTGGTTACACCTGTTGTATTTCTGCTGCCGCCGCCCTCCGGCACTGCACCAGGTGGGTATGGACCGTAGTCAACCTTTAATTTCTTACCATCAATATAAAAAAGGGCATAAGCTGTTGCCATCTTTGTAACGTCCATCAGCTCTTCACTGTCGGTTTTGTCAAGTGGCACATCCCAGTATCTGAATTCCACTGCGTCCCCCGAAACTACTTCCTGTGGTTCTGACGTTATAGGTGTCGCCGGTACTAAGCCGTCGGCTGTCACCTTATAGATTGTGTAACCAAGGCGATTGGCTTTTCTGCCCATATTCCCGAATGCTAGCGTTGAAGCCAGCGCATCTTGTTTTATTTTCCTGTTGGCCGAATCAAAAGTGTTCAGCCAGGCTCGATTGCCGCCAACCATAAGAGTCCCAACTGCTAATACGACAATTATATTCATCGACATAGCAATAACCAGTTCGATTAAAGTCAAGCCGGTTCTGAACTTGTATTTTCTATTCTGATTTTGGTATCTTTTATATCGCATCTTGTATCCTGTCATATATTGATTCAGTATTTTCACACTTTCCGGTTAAACTTGTTGGCTTGTTACCCGCCTGCCGCATCTATCCGGACATAAGTAGTCAGAGTAACGGGCCTGATAAGCTCTATTTGTTGTGTAATTCTCTGGAAGTCTGACGAAGTTGAGCCGAATTTCACTGTAGCGCTTAATCGACGGAGTGTGACATCTGATAGTAAATCATAGTCGACATCGGTCCATGCCAGCATAACCATCAATGGCAGCTCATCGATAGTGTTTATATATATAGCATTGTTCAGTGGATTCCCCGCGACTTTCTCAAACCCCGATGGTATTGGGGTGGCCGAGAAACCAAGCTTAAGGTCCACCGGGTCATATTTGTCGCAGCCGCCTGTACTCATCCAGTCTTCAAGCAATAATTGCGCAGTACGTGTACCGGTGATTTGTGCACGTGCTATTTGAGCGCCTTTGGCCGCATGATATTGATAGCTTAATGCACCTGTGGCGGCTATGACCAGAACTGCCGTGGCTATCATCACCTCAAGCAGGGTAATTGCCCTTCGCATTTTCATGTTACGAAGCAAAACGACGCGGGCAAGTTTGCATAGCTTAACAGTCATAATCACCATCCTCCTTTTTCCCACGAAGCCCTGTGTAATCTTTTATTCTTAAACGAAAAAAGTAATTATTACGTCGTACTAAACTTACAAATCCAAAGCAGGAAATTGAACCACAAATTCTCCATGCGTTTACAGAGCCTTTACTATTTAAAATATACTATAAAAAAGCAACAAAGCAAAAAATACTTACCTGACAAAGGTCCGCTCTTATTCTGTATTGATATGGGATATGAAAAATTTGTTGTCATTATAGGACCTTTATTTCCCCATTACTTTTTTTATCCGACTTGATATCCTTTTGGGGAAAATTCTCCTCTATCTGAGAACTTAGGTTTGGTTTTAATTCGAAGGTGGCTAAGGCCATTCCGGCCATAGCCACCTTTAGCTCAATTGAACTAATTCCCGCTGTAAATGCGGGCCATTTAACATCTGAACCCGCCTCCGTATGCTATCAAATTTAAAGGCAGTTTTAGTTCTACTGACCCTAAGTTCGAAGGATACGTAAAAAATTCTACTATGGAGGAGTATAGGTCCAGCCACTGTTATTAAGTAGTCCTGTACCGGTCAGGCCGGTGGGAGCTGTTACCGAGATGGCAGCGTTTCCATTAGAGTCCACAGAGTCAATTGTGAAATTGGCTACGGCAAA
>CAZJIR010000540.1:0-1931 GCA_964546095.1 uncultured Pirellulales bacterium | reverse complement strand
GACCCCAACAGCAAAATTACGGTGGCAAGCTCAAAGGTATCATGGGACGATTTGTCACGTAATGAAGAAGCCTATGTTTATAAGGATATGGGGGTTGATTATTTCGACAAAGATTTTACCCATAAATTCAAGATACAATTCAGTGATTACGGAAGCGGTTATTCTTGCAGAGCAACCCATTGGGCTGTATCGGATACTCTTGATGATGAACACGGCTGGGCTGTAGGGTATGCTAATGCTGCTAACCTTTTTGAATACAACTACGATTACAATATATATATAAAAACTTATGGCGGTGGTAATTATGAACAAGATTGTTGGACGGGAGCAGAGCCTTTAACAGATTATTACATTACCATCACAAGAGATAGAGATGGCGGGGTCAATAATAGCGGCAGGTTTACAGCTTATATCTGTACGGGGGGTTACTATGGAGAGGGTGGCAATCTTAAAGATACATTACAGGCAGATTTCCCAATTTATCCAATTCAAGATTTTCAATATGTATTCGCGTGTAATACATATAACGACGGTAATCCACAAACCATTGATGGATTTACGGAGGATTTGGATTTGGGGCTGGCTGGTTTTAATCCTGCCCTGGCGATGAGGGCAAATAATTTGTTAGGAGCTTGAGATGGGATTTGTAAAAAATAGTGCAGTGGCAGGCTTCGCATTTGAGATGATTAAAGCGGCCGACGGCTCGGCAATTACAAGCGGGACGGTCAACGGGTACATAACCAAAGACGGCGGCAGCCAGGCGTCACTAACTAATACACCGACACACGTCGGCAACGGTCAGTGGAAGGTCAATCTTACAGCCTCAGAGATGAACGCCGATTGTATAGGCTTGCTGTTCACGCATACGGACGCGGTGCCGATGCATTTTACAATAAAGACAGAACACCAGGCGATTGAGAAGGCGGCGAAGTCAATCGTAAATAAAGCGATTCAGAATAAGACCAGCGGGGCGGTTGTCTATTACGACGACGATGGCCAGACACCGCTGCTGACACATACGCCGGCTGACAGTGACACAGAAATTACGAGGACGCCGAGCTAATGGATGCCAAATTTTACAGAGATGCGATATTGGGCGGTATGACTTCCAATGCTTTTAAGCTTGGCACGGTACTTACTTCAGGCTGGTTCTGGGTGCGTCGGTTGGGCTGTGCGATTCTTTACCGAGGCAGCAGCCTCTGGTCAATCGATTTTGAGAATATCCTGCTGGTAACTGAGCCTGAGCCAACCGAAATAACGGTGCCAAGCTATATCCAGCACGAGGATAGGCAGACGTATTTCTATGCGGTTCGCAGGGCTACCGGCTTCGGCTGTCTTGAGCAGGGTCTGCAGGGCGTCGTAAGAACAGTTATTGACGCCGAAGGCAGGCTGTTAAAACCGAGGCCGAACAGCGTTTATGGATTAAAAGCCGAGCAGGTAACAAACGGCAAAGTGAGGCTGAGCTGGTATTATTGCCCGCTCGCACAGGAAAGCGAGCCTGTAGTTTTTAATGTTTACGGTGACAACGGGGCAGGCGAGATTGACTATGAAAATGCAATAGCGGTGACAGGATATGAGGGCAAAGGTTTTTATAGCTGTCAGGTTACGGTCGCCGGCGAGGGAAGGTACAGCTTTGCTGTAAGAGCCGAAGGGAAGGCTGGGACGGAAGGTAACGTTGTGATTAGCACGATTGATATCGTTTCGAAAGTTTTTGGGCCGCCCGTGATTGCGAATGTGCGGGCGGTTTAGGAGATAAATTTTTTATGTCGAACAGAGTTGATTTCTATCAGTCTGAGAAAAGCGAGCTGTCGATTGCAGCAGGTCGGGCCCAGGTTTTCTATGACGGCGGTTTATGTTCTCAGCTTGAACTGGTCGAGATTGTTCGCAGCGGCTCACCTGAGTTCGGCTGGGCAAAACTGACGAGCAAAAAT
>CAZJIR010000539.1:0-1939 GCA_964546095.1 uncultured Pirellulales bacterium | reverse complement strand
ATAAGTTCAAGGTCACCCTCAGAGAATTCATAGTGGAATACCTTTCCAAGCCTCGCTGCATATATATTCTTATATTGTTCAAATTCGCTTTGACCAATTCTTTGTGAAGCTTCTTTCTTCAGGTCATTAAAGAATCCAACAGCATTATCTTCATCTGATCCTATTATGCCCTTAAATTGTGGTACTGCTATATTCATGCCATTGGCTTCATAATAAGCGGCAATAAAAGCATAGGCTTCTTGGATGAGGGCGTACTTTACTTCGGCATTAGGTGTTGCGCTTCGCAGATTATTAAATGTTATACAAATCTTCTCAACTGCAGAATAAAAATCGTCCGTCAGTGATTCAAGAAATTTCTCATCAAAGTGCATAGCTACCTCCCTTTTTAAGATATTTTCTCGCTATGGTTCAGTATTTAAGTAATGCAGTATAGTTCGAGGGAGTATAGGTTTTGTATAAACGTTTGTCAAGAAGTTTAAGACGAACAATATAACACATGGTTAAATTTATAGTCTTAAATTACGTAAAAGCAATTACGGTTCAGTAAACCGTTTTTGGGGCGAATGCAGCTAATTTTGGTCCTGGAAATGGCCGATATGTTGATAGCGAGAATAGCCTTCTGTTTGGCTTAATTGGCAACATGCGATTCCTTGTAATGACGAGAATTTGTAAACAAAATAAGCTATCGTCATCAAACATAAATTGCAAGTGGAGATGTGATTATGAAAGTCAGACCTTTAATGGATATTCATTTCCCTGGCAATCGTGAACATGAATTGCTGGAAGCAATGAAATCAAGGGTAACAGAATCAGATTTGTGGAAGTGGCAACCACACGATCCACATGGCAGACCTTCAGAAAACGGCAAATTCTACTTTCACCGAGACGTGAGTAACGGTGAGCCTCCTTGCACTCTCTGTATATATCGCAAGGAGCTTGGCCACTTCATTGTAAATGGTATTATACCGGATGCGAACACAGTAAACAGAATTCCAGTTGAACAATATGTTCAAATTCTTACGGAATTCGATACTCTCATTGCTGGACCAGCCACTGAGGCTTTATCAGGGATGACAGCGGTTGGTACATGTAAACATACCCTCAATGATTACTTCTCCAACGAAGCTGTTCGGCTGCTTGAGCTTTTCTGCACGACATCTAATGGATATGGAGAACACCCCGCCGACCAAGATAAGTGGTTTTCATTTCTACTGTATGTTCACCGTAATAAAGAGAATATACATTGTGATATATTTGGTTCATGCTTGCGAGAGACCGGATGGTGGCCTGATGATGGTATTTCCAAGCTTGTGTATGAGTACGATTTCGCTCTGCAGTTGCTGCATAAATTAGAAAGACAAGATTAACATAGGGCTTGATTGAGACCGCTCTTTTCCGAATTTGGTAAGGAAGTTCAAGCATCGGATTTTGCACATAATACACAACCTATACGCAACCAGAACAGAAATAATGGTGGGGCAAGCCTTATTCGATTTATTATTTACGATCCCTTGGGGATAAATTTACTATTTATTATTGGAATTGAGATTCTTCACCCCTAGGGGGGCAAGCTTCGTTCAGAATGACAAATATTTCAATCCGTTATATCTAAAGCCGGAGGAATACCACTGGAATCATTCAAAAATGGGTAATCGCTTCTTCTCTTTTGTTCTTGAAAAGGAGAATCAGGATAGTAAAATCATCTCATAAATCAAATGTGTTTTTTTCCTGGGTTTGTTGAAAACTATGGCATGTCATTTTCGAAGGAGCAATTATGAAAAGACAAAGTAAATCATCCCGCCGGCAGTTCCTGAGCCAAAGTGGTAAGGTTGTTGCCGGTTCGGTTCTTTCCGGCGCCGCTTTGTCCCGGATTTACGCCGGCGAAGATAATACAATTAGATTGGCATTGGTAGGATGCGGCGGGCGCGGAAGCGGGGCG
>CAZJIR010000538.1:0-1945 GCA_964546095.1 uncultured Pirellulales bacterium | reverse complement strand
GTTTTTTTGGTCAAAAATAAATATTTTTTAGTAGTTTATTTTTTACAAACAAATTGTAAAATTAAGGTGGCAATTGGACGTGTTTGGTATATATTTAGGGCAGATGGAGCGTATCTGTATTCTCAAGGATGAGCGAGAATAAATTAAAAACAGCGGTACTCGGTCTTAATCAGGGCGGTCGTTTTCTGCTGGAAGCGGCCGACAAAATCGGTTTTTTCGAGATTCAGGCCGTCGCCGACAAAGATACGAACCTGGCCGAGCGGATTGCAGGGCAATATCAATGTGCCGGGTTTGACGATTACAGGCAACTGATAATCCAGAATCAGCTTGATTGTCTGCTGGTAGCGGCCGGGATGCACAGTTGTGACGAATATGTGCGGACGGCGATGAAAAAGAAGTTTAATGTTTTAAAGCTGGCTCCGGCGGCGAGGGATTTCGAGGAGGCTGTTGAATTTGTTCGGTTGGGTGAAGAAGAGAATATAAAATTTGCCGTTACCAATCCGAGGCGCTTTACGCGCAGTTATATTGGTTTGCGCGAATTCGTGCAGCAGCGCAAGATAGAGCAGGTCTTTTTAATGACTGCTTTTTGCAGCACCGGCGGCCAGCCGCGTCCCGGCTGGCAGACAGACCCGAAACTGGCCGGAGGGGGAGTACTGTTACACAACTGTTACGAGATAATCGACCAGATGATACAAAACTTCGGAATACCGGAGCAGGTGTATGCGCTGAACAGCAATCATGCTCTGGATAAGCAACAGAGACTTTATCTGACCGAAGACACGAGTGTTGTAACGATGAAATTCGGAGATATGCTTATCGGGAGTATTGTAGCATCGCGGCAGGAGGGGATTGGTCCGGAAGAAGAATATATGAAGCTGTACGGGAAGGATAAAATTCTGATGGTCAGCGAGAAGGGACTGAGGGTCAGTGACGGGCTTGGGCAGGTGAGTGAGGAGCTGGAATATGACGATGATGATTTTTTCGGAATTGGAGAACAACTGAAGAATTTTGCTCGTAGTATATTATCGCCGGATGAGAACAAACTTTGCAGCAGCGGCAGAGAGAATCTGGATGATATGGCGGTTATTGAATCGGCTTATCTTTCGGCGCGGACGGGTTTTCCGGAAGAGCCTGCTAAGGTGCTGCAAATGGCACCGGGGCGAACGGGTGAGCCGGCAGGTATTTGAAACACCGGTAAATAATAAAATAAGCATTTGACAAATAATACAATAAATACTAATTTGTTAATGAAAATCGATAACAGTATTACAGTTTAAGTTTTTTGGAGAAATTAACATGGAAGAAGGCAAGAAAAAACCAGTTATGATCGGTGTTATTATTGCTTGCTTAGCTATAGCAGGTGTTATAACTTTCAGCAAGTATTCCGGAGAAGATGGTGACATTGATAGTATTTCGGAAGAAGAGATGATCTGGGTCAAGTGCAACAATCCGGCTTGTAAAGCAGAGTACCAAACGGGACTGAAGGCATACTATCAATATATTCAGGAGAATATAAATCCCTTGGCTCAAACTACGCCAGCGCTTTTGTGCGAAAAGTGCGGCGAACACAGCGTTTACAGAGCTGAAAAGTGTCCGAATTGTGGGAATGTTTTTATCAGGAATTCTGTGCCCGGCGATGTCTATGATAGATGTCCTAAATGCAAGCATAGCGAAATGGAGGATAGCAGAAATAGAAGGAAAGCCGAGATGGGTAAGTAGTGGTATAAACGGGCTAATACAGCCGGACATACGAAACGACTTTTTGTTAAAGGTAAGAGAGTTTTTTATTGTATTGTGACTATGCCTTGCGTGAAAAGTGATTTTGAATAAGGCGTAAAAGATAAAAGAATAATATCAGTAAGCCCGACCTTGTTTGTGGTTGGGCTTTTTTGTGCGCTTTGCGTGTTGATTATTGCTCGTTGTTTGTTGCTCGTGAATCGTGGTT
>CAZJIR010000537.1:0-1967 GCA_964546095.1 uncultured Pirellulales bacterium | reverse complement strand
CACGCTTGACGGCATTTTGGTCTTCCCGAGCTTCCTTAATCAACTTGCCCAACTCATCGTACGATACCGTCTGTATATCGAACTGCCACTTCTCCTTGACCAGATTGGGAACTACATCTTTTGGCTGCGACCATGCCCCAGGCCCGCCGATGGCAATTATCCGTGTCCCCATCGTGTTACGCAAACCGCACAGCGCCCGCAGACGCCACATAATCTCATCCTGGTTGTCTATCACCACGTCGCCGTAATCAATTCCCGTAACCGCGAGAGTATCTGTATGTTGCCGCAGATAGCGGGGGCTGATGATTTCGTACCATAGATAAACAGGCCCCGATTTATGCCGGCAGAAAAAGATAATATCTTTACCTGTCTCCGCCAGCTTACTGAACGTGTCCATCCATCCCCCCGAAGCATAAACTATATACACATCAGCCTTGTCGAGATCGCTTATTCCGGGCAAATCCCCAGCTCCCTTAATGCTGGTTGTTGACATAAATTCAACCGGAAAGTCAGCCTTTGCCTTAAGCTTATCAATCTCGCTTTTAATCCGGGCCGCTTCCTTTCTGGCATCCTGTTCGGTTTGAATACCGCCCCAACTGCGCCAGCTCCGTTGGTGCTGCCGTTCTGGTGTGCTATAGACAAGTATAGGCTTCACTTTTAATGAACGCCGCTTCGGACCTGATTCACCTTCCATCTCCGCCGCCGATACGGCCGACCAGTTCAGGCCGGTTATTGCCACCCCGGCCAATGCAACAGTGCCCACTCCCTGCAAAAAGCCTCTGCGGCTTATCTGGCTGCTCGGGTGTTGATAACTACATGGGCAACATGTATGCCGGCCTGTGTTTCCTTCATTTATTTGAGTATTCATTTATTATTCTCCTTTTATAAATGCTGGTTTCTGCTTGCTAAAAAAGTATAACCTAAACTGAGGTAATAAGCAAAAAAACAAAGCACAACCTCTTATCTCCACTATTTTTCCAGGCCAAACAAAGTCTTTTATTGCTAAGACATGGCCGATTTGATAAAATTGAATAATACCATAGCCTTTTATAACACTTTTGGCAGGAGGTCTCAGAATGTATAAAAAAGCAATCGTTTCTCTGGTAATTACCATATCACTAATAACATTTGGCAATACAATTGCACAGGAACTGACTCAGGATACAACATGGTCCGGAACCCAGGTTGTTGAAGACATCGTTACTGTTCCGGCTGGTATCGTTTTAAATATTGAGCCGGGAACAACGGTTCGGATGGAGGAAGATACGGCGCTCGTCATCTATGGCAAGCTCCTTGCCGATGGAACTGAAGCAGAGCCGATTCATTTCACTCGAAACGATGAAAATGACGAGTGGGAGCGTATCATGTTCATAGAGGCTCAAGACAGCCTCCTTAGGCATTGCATTATTGAATACGCCGATTGCGAAGGCAGGCATCAGGATTACTACGAGGCTGGCCCAAGAGATTATCACGAAGCTGTTGTTATACTGGCATCACATGTTGATATAGAAAATTGCACTTTTCAGAACTTACCTGATGACAGCTCTAATGCCGAAGGAGATGCTATAGTAGTAATATCTGATGACGAGGACCATCCGGGAGAAGCTTCTGCAAATATTAAGGGTTGCCAATTTCTCGCGATAGGCCAGGGCGTGCATACGCGGTTCTCTTATATTCTGGTTGAGAATTGCTTTTTTACTGATAAAAATGGTGACAACGACGACGTTGACTTATGGGGTGAGAGCACGCCGCCACCTATGATTCGAAATAACGTTTTCCTGAATCCTGACCATGATGACATGATAAATCCCACAAAATGTTCAGCCATCATCATCGGTAACATCATCGCCGGAAGCGACGACCATGGCGTAGTCTTGCGGGATAGGTGCTTTCCGGTAATGATGAACAACATAATCTACGATTGTGCCAATGCAGGCATCGCGATTGAAAACACCTGTGAAGCACTT
>CAZJIR010000536.1:0-1983 GCA_964546095.1 uncultured Pirellulales bacterium | reverse complement strand
CTTCAGATGGCCAATTGTGGTGGCCGGAGAGGTTCACCTTTCCCGAATACATCGCAGATACAAAGAAATATCCTGATTACAAACTGCCTTTTGACCCTAATGACAATCCACAGGAGAGTTTAACCTTCCGTAAGGTTATAAAATCAAAATAGACTATTTTTCTGCTCTATTTTCATACCAGAGGAAAAAATAAAAAATGATGTACAGTTAACATATGGATTTTCAATAGTCGAAATAGCAAACTCCATATTTATCCATACCCTGCCAATCAAGTCTGATTGTTTTTGTTGCCGCCTGATAAACCCAGCCATAGTTCCCGGTTGCGTTTAGTGGAAATGATTCGCCGTTTTCAATCATCCGAACGTCCTGACGGATATTAAAGGGATTCGTAGGCACTTTCGACATATAATGATTGTCAACTGTAAGCTGATTACAAAAGTTGGAATTAGTTGGGATTGGGTCAGTTTGTGGGTCATCGTTCGTATAACCTGGGGGGATGCCACTATGTTGTGCAGTGTACAACTCAATCGCACTTCGTAATATACGCAAGCCTTCTTTAGCAACAGCTTCCTTGGCTTTCGTCGATTGATTCTGGAATTGAGGCACAACAATAGCCGCCATAATTCCCAGGACAGCCACTACTATAATCAACTCAACAAGCGAGAATCCTCTTTTCATTTCAACCTAAATTCCTATTGATATACTTTTCACAAGCGCACAGTCCACGCTGCGAGACAGTCATTTCTCTTATCGACCTATATTATAAGCTTCTTGAGTGAGCACAATGTGTTATGGGACGCTTCCCTTGCTCTGAAGGCAAATAAAAATACTACAGTGATAAATATTTGAAAATTCTTCAGTCAACGGTATAATTTGGAAGGAAAATAGATTAGCAACGTGATACTGCCCGGATTTGCAAACAGGTATTAGACAAAACTGAAAGACACGAAACCATCTATCCAAGGTTCTTGTTTATTTGCGAGCATAATTCAGTGGTAGAATGTCAGCTTCCCAATTTGACATTCTGTTTATGTTCTTACAAAGCTATGATAACACAAACTGGGAAGCTTACCAAGAAAATTTATGAGTGCTAACTTCAATGCCTCAACCCAGATTGGCAAATCGTTGTTTATATCCCGTCAAAGTCAAGCAGAATTTTGATTGGAGCGAAACCAATAAAAAGCTCGTTATATTTTCACTAAATTTCAAGCGTTCCAATCTAATTGAAACAGTCATAAAAAATTTTAATACGTCAATTTCCTGCACTGATTGGATTCACATTATAGGGAATGATGGTGTCGAAGAGGATTTTCAACACTTGTACAAACATAATGTCAGGTTCTTCACAATATTCAGGGACAACACGGTAGAACGTAACGGGTCTTTTCTTCGTAATTATTTCATTAAAAGATGTCAGTCAAAATTATTACTACAGAAAGATGCAGAGGTTGTCTTGCTCGACGACCCTGTAAAGAATTGCATTGAGTTTGGCAAGCCATGGCGTCCAGGCTGGGTTTATCCTTTAAGTGAGTCTCATACAAAATTTTATTTGTTAAATGGAAGCTTAGACGTCAAAGGTAAACTCCAGCCAAGCGGCACAACGCCTCAGTATAATATGCATGGGTATCCAAATAAAATAGTAGATTTTGGCAAGTATTCTGCTGAATTTGCTAAAAATAATATAATTAAAGCTGCCGGCGGATTTTGTATTTCATTACGCTTATTGTATCGAAACAGCTGTCTTAGAATCAATGAGAGGCTACGATGAGCGATTTACTTCTTATGGGTTTGAAGATTCCGACATGTTTTGTCGCTTAGCCGCTATCGGCCAACATATCACGCCGGACTATAAATCAAGAGCAATTCACTTATTCCATACTAAGTTCTATACACCTACAGGTCTAAGAAAAATGCAACAAATTTTTCTTAACTCGGATCCAAATAATAGTACTCGGAATCTTTATCAATGGGGTGAAGGAAAAT
>CAZJIR010000535.1:0-1984 GCA_964546095.1 uncultured Pirellulales bacterium | reverse complement strand
GATGCACAGTTTGGGAGATTTTTCAAGGCTTATGATGCAGCAAAATTGATCCTCAAAGATTTAGGAATTTACCCTAAGAAAGGCCAGGAAAAAGAGGCAGTTGAAATTAACGAGTTTGATTCTGGTTGGCCAAATGTGACATTGTCACTCTTAATAGATATTGCCGGTCTGCTATACGCAAAAGTAGCATCTACCCAAGCCGATCCGTTTAATTACTTTATCAAGAATAATAGAGAGGTTGTGGACAGGAGAATTAATGCAGTGCAAACAGATCACGAGCAAAGCTGGCTTGCCTTATTGTCGAAACTATGGCAATTACATAGAACAAACGTGTTTGACAATAAAGGGGCAAATCCCGTTCCATATGCAGATTTAATAAAGCCTGGACAATTGACTATTGTAGACCTAAGTGATTCGGACTCAACTATCATTAATAATATTGTCATAGCAAATATTCTGAGAGGCATTCAGCAGGAACAAGAAAAAGCCTATGATGAAGCCATTAGCAAGGGGCTTAGTCCAACACCGGTGTCAATTATAATCGAAGAAGCACACGAGTTCCTTTCAAGGCAAAAAATCACTAAAATGTCAAACCTTTATGAACAAGTTGCGAAAATAGCTCGCAGAGGTCGTAAAAGATGGTTGGGGCTGGTATTTGTTACTCAGCTTCCGCAACACCTTCCAGATGAAGTACTCGGCCTAATCAACAGCTACATACTTCACAAAATAAATGATGCAAATGTTGTGAGTCGCCTAAAAAGATCTATCGGAGGGGTTGATATAGGTTTATGGAATCAGTTACCGAATTTAGCCCCCGGTCAAGCCATTGTATCTACTCCAAGCCTGACTCGTTCACTTTTAGTAGCCATGGATCCTACTCCCTGCAAACTTCTGATGGTGGATTAAAATTAATCTACATTCTGTCGAACTTCCTTCAGCAACCCGGAATAGGTCATTGAAAGCAATGTTAAACTCAAAAATAAATGCTTATGTGGCCTTATTTAATTATAGCCGGTCTTACGGCACTACTAATCCGGGAAATCACCAAAGACTGGGGATGGAACCGGGATTAGAAAAAGAAAGATATACCAGAACTACCCTCTGTCCCCGGTGTGTATATACTCTACAGTCGGAGCGAAAAGGTAATCCATGTTGGAAGCACTGGCAACCTGTTGGATCGTATTTCCAAACACGAGAAAAAAATAAAGGTCTATTCTTTTGACTGGATTGAGACTGGTACAGTAGAAGAAGCGTATGAACTCGAAATGAAACTTCAAGTGGAATTGGGATATAACGGAAAATAATTATAAACCATAAAATCAAAATAGTATGTCACTTACAGTAGAAGGTTGTAGCGGAAACAAGTACACATTTGATGGTCCCTACAACAGCACAAATTCGTTGATTGATAATTCAGGTGTGTATCTAATTATCTGCGATGATGGAAAAATTTATCATCCTGTTGACGTTGGTGAATCGGCAACAGTAAAAACAAGAGTTGAAAACCATGATCGAAAGGATTGCTGGAACAAAAACTGTGATCATACATTGAAGGTTGCTGTTTATTATACCCCGAACAAACAACAAGCAGGCCGAAGAGAGATTGAGCAGGATATCAGATGCAAATATGATTTTCCATGCGGAGATAGATAGAATCTACAACACATTGCAGTCATACACATTGGCTGGCCGCTCAAAGCTATCCGAAAACCAAAGCCACCCAAAGAGTGTGCCTGCCCAGCCCGGAAAAGAAATTTTCAAAAATGCCCCACGCGCGATTGAAAAGAAGTACAAAGACAATGACATGGATAGACAAATACGGACTTCTTAACTTGTTGAAACTGTGCACGAAAAAGAAAAATGAATAAAACACGATGCCCCAACATGGTATATAGTTAATTGGCGGGACAGTAGTTTGCGAAAGTTTTATACTTTTATTCAACGTAATTTGTAACTTGATAAGAAAGAGCTTTGAAATCGCCAA
>CAZJIR010000534.1:0-1992 GCA_964546095.1 uncultured Pirellulales bacterium | reverse complement strand
ACCTCAGCCCAATTATGCCTTTAATCCTTTATTATTAGAAGCGATGAGTGTCGGCTCAGCCGTGGCAGCTTGTAAAGGTGGTGTCGATGATTTGATTATTGAAGATAAGACCGCTGTAGTTTTTGACCCGGATGATGAGCTTAGTATAGTCGGCGCGCTACAACGACTGTTGGATAAGCATGATTTTGCACGTAAAATAGCCAGAGCTGCACAACGGCATTTAAAAGACAATCACACCGTAAGCAAGATGTTTTCCACAATCTTCCAGATATATTACGATGCCCAGCAATGGTTGAAAGGCTGAAAGCGGATATGTCGTGTTATTTTTGGCAGTTCTTTTTTTAAAGCTGGAATGGTCTATATCTCAAGAACATCCCCTCGCTGCGTATTTTCCACTTCCGCATGTAGCGGCTCAACGCCAGCTTCGGCAAAAGCCACTAAATCTTGATACTTTTAGGACATGACTAAAGGATAGTGCTACTCGCAGAGCGAATCGGACATGTTGACCATAGCCTTAAATCAGGCCGTAATCTTTTAATGTTTGCTCCAGAACGGCTTTTTTATCCTCTTCCAGTGGCGTCATTGGAAGTCGCAGTTCTTCCGAGGCCATATTCAGCATAGCCATTGCTGCTTTGATTGGTATCGGATTGGTCGCTAAGGTAAGCATACTTTTACACAGTGTAAACAGCTTTTTGTGCCATTGCCTTGCTGATACCAGGTCGCCTTCGAGAATTAAATCTGTCATTGCTTTAACGTCAGTAGGCACGATGTTGGCCACAACACTGATAACCCCTTTGCCACCAACCGATGCCAACGGCAGGGTAAGAGAATCGTCGCCCGAAATTATGGTTATGTCACATCGGACTGCAATTTCACTTGCCTGGTCCATGCTACCGGTAGCTTCTTTGATTGCGACGATATTTTCGACTTCAGCCAAACGAGCTATTGTTTCCGGTGTCATACCGGCTCCGCATCGGCCCGGTATGTTATATAATACTATGGGCAGGTCAACTTCTTCTGCTATTGCTTTGAAATGCTGGTAAAATCCTTCCTGCGTAGGTTTGTTGTAATAAGGGTCAACCTGTAATGTTGCATCGGCACCTACTTTTTTTGCGAACTCAGCCAGTTCGATTGCCTCGGCGGTGCTGTTGGAGCCTGCTCCTGCGATTACGGGAACCTGTCCACCTACGGCTTTGATAACTCTTTCGATAACCTGTTTATGCTCTTCGTGACTTAACGTAGGGGATTCGCCGGTCGTACCTACTGGCACAATTCCATCTATACTATTTTCCAATTGGAAATTAACCAGCTCATCCAACGTTTGGAAATCGATTTCACCTTCCTGGAAAGGCGTAACCAACGCCACCATTGCTCCTGTAAACATTTTTCTCTCCTGTTATAGAGTCTGTTTATTGTTGTGTTATCAGATACGAAAAGATTATAAAGTAATTTGTTAATTCCCGGCCAGTATTTTTAAATATTCTTTTACGGTATTATATAGCCCCATCTCAAGAGCTTCGGCAATAAGGGCGTGGCCGATGGAGACTTCAAGTATGCCGGGAATTTCGGTAAGGAATTTTTCGAGGTTGTTGAGATTCAAATCGTGCCCGGCATTTACGCCGAGGCCGGCATCCTGAGCAGTACGCGCTGCGAGTGCATATTTCTGTACAATCTCAACTACGTTTTCATTAATGCGAAAAGCTCTGGCGTACGGCTCAGTGTATAACTCGATGCGGTCGGCTCCGATTTCCTTAGCTGCCATAATGCCTTCAGTGTCCGGGTCCATAAACAAACTGATGCGAGTACCCAAAGCCTTTAACTTTTCGATAATAGGGATAAGTTTGTCTCTATTGGTTTTCAGGTTCCAGCCATGGTCAGAAGTGTTGGCATCAGGCGAATCCGGAACTAAGGTAGCCTGGTTCGGTTTGACTTCGCTTACGACCTCCATATATCTGCCAAGAAATGGATTGCCCTCGATATTGAATTCAACTG
>CAZJIR010000533.1:0-1993 GCA_964546095.1 uncultured Pirellulales bacterium | reverse complement strand
TCTTACCCGTGGAATTGCAAGACTAATTAGCCTATCCATAAATTCGTACATTCTCACACCACGTATTGTAACCTTCAAACCTGTTTCCGTCCCCTCACGAACCTTGAAATTCGAGACACTCTTCTTAGCTTTACAGACCACAGGCATTTGGCTGGCAATCATCGTTAAATCCTTTCTGGCTAATTCCAGAAATTTCTTATCCTGCGTTGCTCTGCCTACACCCATAGATATAACAATTTTCTCCATCCTCGGTACAGCCATAGGATTTTTGTAGCCGAACTCTTTAAACAGCTCCGGAACTACTTTTGATTTATATAAATCTTTTAATCGTGCCATCTCGTATCTCTAACCGTTTAATCAGCAAACAAACACCAACGAACTATTTTGTTCTTCTAACAACGCCAATTTCGGTACCATCGACGGCAAGGCGTTTTTTAGCACCATCATCGCTGGTCTGATAACAGACTCTGCTGCCTCGTGAACTTTTCGGATTCACCGGCAAAACGTTACTCATATGTATCGGCTGCTCAACACTAACTCGACCTCCCTGCGGATTTTTACGAGAAGGTCGAACATGTTTTTTTGCTGTGTTCTGACCCTGGACCACCACACACTTTTTTTCAGGTATCACGCGCAGCACTCTGCCGGTAGCACCTTTGTGGTCACCGGCTATAATTTCCACCATATCACCTTTCTTTATATGCGAAGCCATTTATAAATTCCCGATTTCCGAATTTTAATATCAACCGCAGCTTAGCGGTTATAACCGTTCAGACCACCTCGCTCGCTAATGAGATAATCTTCATATAATTTTTTTCGCGAAGCTCGCGAGCCACGGCGCCAAAAATCCTCGTTCCTATCGGATTGCCGTCGTTATCAATCATCACTGCGGCATTACTATCGAACCTTACATAGCTGCCATCAGTGCGTTTAACCGGGCTTTTAGTACGAATAATAACACACTTATGTACCTTCTTGTCATCCAACTGGCAGTTCGGCAGTGATTTTTTTATCGCAACACATATCACATCTCCCACACCAGCGACGGGGCGGGTCATTTTGCCACGAGATCCACCTCTTCCGAGAACCTTAATACATAATGCCGACTTGACACCCGAATTGTCGGCTATATCCAACATTGTTTCCTGCTGAATCATTATCCTGTTTCTCAATTCACACTTTAACCGCTCTTTTGACGACCTTGACAAGACGCCAACTCTTTGTTTTGCTGTGAGGTCTGCATTCAGCAATTTCAACCAAATCACCAACGCCGCTCTGGTTGTGCTCATCGTGAACACCGATTTTCGTTCTGCGCCTTACATATTTACCGTACTTCGGATGCTTGACCTTGAAGTCAATATTAACTTTGACGCTTTTATCGCCACTATTGCTTACCACAACACCGGTTAAAATTTTCAATTTTCGTTCCTGCATCTTCGATTTTCCAGCTATAAATCACCTGCAGACAAAATGTTACCTGCTTTGACGCATTATCGTTTTAATTCTGGCAATATCACGCCTAACGTTAATCACAGCCTTGGAGTTTTCTAACTTTTCCGTAACCGCCTGAGAACGCAAATCAAACAAATGCCTTTCAAGCTCTCCAAGTTTATCCTCAAGCTCATCCTGGTTCATTTCTCGGTAATGCTGCGCCTTCATCTGAAACGTCCTTTTACAACGAATGTCTTCTCTTAACGAACCTGCATCGAATCGGCATTTTATGGGCCACCCTAACCAGCGCCTGCTTTGCTACATCTTCATCCACTCCACCGATTTCAAAGCAAACCTGTCCGGGTCTGACTCTTGCAACCCAAAATTCCGGTTCACCCTTACCCTTACCCATCCGCGTTTCCAGCGGTTTGGAACTTACCGGCTTATGTGGAAATACTCTAATATAAACCTTGCCTTCGCGATGCAGGAAATGTGTAGCCGCAACTCGACCGGCCTCGATATTCCTTGCAGTTATCCAGCTGGTTTCCGAAGCCTGTAAACC
>CAZJIR010000532.1:0-2001 GCA_964546095.1 uncultured Pirellulales bacterium | reverse complement strand
ATAAACAGGGTTTACATCCTGCCCCATCATGCTCAACGCATATAATGTTGGTTTTGAGAGCAAACAAAGAATATCGCAACAAAGGTTTCGCTCGCTAAGATTGTAAGCTATCTCGACCTTGTAACCTTTTTCGTAGAGAGTTCTTTTGTTACGACGTATCGGCGTAACCGCATAATCAGGAATAAGGGACTTGGAAGCAATAATATTTACTGTTTTCATTGTTTTCAAATAACCGGCCTGGGTAACTTTCTGCCGGAATGGAAAGTACGCCTATTTCTTTTTGGCTACAATCCAGTACATAGTACAGAAATATTGGCAATAGTTGCCAGAGATGGCCTGCAGTACTTTGTCAATAAAACAGAACCGATTTATTAGTGGAAAATTATAATATTTTTTAACTGTTTCGAATTCCACTTGTTCAAGCAACCTTTCCATACACTCAACGCTAAGACCATATAAATGTCCTTTGTGGTTCTTAAAAAAGCTGTCACGCACCAGACGGACCACGGTTTTTTCCAAAGGAACTGCCAGAATAAGATAACCTTGTGGAGCCAATATCCTGTGGGATTCTCGCAATAGGTTTAAGGGTGAATCGACATGCTCAATTACATGGGAACAAAATATAGTCTCGAAAAAACTGTCTGCAAAAGGCAGTGGTCGATTAATATCAGCGGCATACACTTCTAATCCTTTTTCTTTGGCTGCACGGATGTTTTCTTCAGATATATCAACACCGGCTGAGCCGGGAGGGAACATTTCAAGATATTCTCCCGTCCCCATGCCGATATCGAGAGTCCTGCCGTTGATAAAAGGCCTAACATATCTAAAAGTAGGAGTTATCGTGCATGGTGTCTTACGGTTAAGATAGGCAGTCGCGGTAATAGTTGTGTTTTGTTTTTCCATATTACATACTAATCTACGTGTTTATAGCAGCCGGTTTTCTTTGCGATTACTAACGGACGAGTATAATTAACAGGGGCGATAACCTTGTTGCTAACGAAACCGTTTTGATGCAAGACATTGATGGTATAATCCAGACTAGCCTTGGTATATGTATAAGGGTCGCTTCGACCGATGCTCTTTGCAAGATTACACTGGAGTATGAAAGTATCCGTTATTTTACTCACGTAACGAACCAAGTCCTTAATAGAGTCATCATCAAGATAGTATATGGAACACAACGCCATAACCATATCAAACTCACCTAAATTTAATTGAGGAAGTTCTTTCATATTTGCATGACAGTACCGGAAGTTATACTTCGCATTATCAGCCCATTTAAAACCCTCATGAACAAAATTACCTTGCTGAATATTAGCAGTGTTTAGTTCTATTCCTATTACCTCTCGAGCCCCGCAACGCAGTAGTTGAATTGAATTATGTGCATTATTGGCACCCAAAGTTAAAATCCGCTTTCCTGAAAGACGAGGCAGATTATCCTTGAGTATATAATTCCACCTGCCGCACCCGGCAACCATATCCCAGATATTACCAAGTCTGATTCCCCCACCAAAGTACACGGGAGCATAAACCTCTTCAGGGTCTATCTCTTTGACTTTTTCCTTCATTCTTCTATAAGTAAGCTTTTTTGTTGCGAAATGAAGATTGAACTGTTCGATATCTTTGTCTCGAAGGATTTTAAATGAATTTTTACACAGATGCGGGTAGTAAGAAGAAAGCTCAAAGTCAATGAGATAAGGTTTGCCCGATGCCTTCTCTATGATAATGTTTCCATATTTTACACCATGAATGAATTTAGAGTCATGAATTTTGCGAAACTGGTCAAACAAGTCCTCTACAAACTCATGGTCAATCACATCATATAAAACGCTTTTACCCTCCTCAATACGTTTTTTTCTTCTTTGCTCTTCTTGTAAACACATGAAATCAGGATTGTTATCGACGTCACGGTCTCGTAAAATCGCTCCTCTTTTTGCGAGTTCCTCGCGTAATACAGGCCCTGCAATGTAAGAAAAGGTCAGTATTAGATTATCAAAATCT
>CAZJIR010000531.1:0-2022 GCA_964546095.1 uncultured Pirellulales bacterium | reverse complement strand
CGGAATGTCCAAAGATAAAGCCCGGATTGCCCCCGCCATGCCATCGTTTTCGCGGAAAATATTAATTCGAAATTGCAACCTTCCGAGTCTATACGAACAGTCAATACTGTGTCGAGACCGCAGCTTTCGCAAATTTTCATTGCTTAAGAGCGGGTAGAGAAGCTGCTTTGCCATCTGCGAATCAACGCTTGGGCCTTTAAGCTTTACCAAGTCACCATCGATGCGATATGCCGGCGGAGCATCGACCTTGATATGCAAATCCGAGACCCGCATCGCACCGCGCTTTTCAAAGTAAGTAAGCATATCAAGGATGCTCAGCTTGCCAAGCTCCTGAGTAGGGTAAACCTTTGTTGAAGCAGAATATTCATCGGCCATATTTGACTCCACAGGTATTAGTCGTTAGCGAGCAGCTTTGTGTTAACAGCAAAAACCGGAAAATTTCTTCGTTATCGATTCTACAAAGGCCTGATAATAGTATATCAGAGTAACCGTCCCAAAGCAAAAACCAAATTAGTACCCGGTGCTGATGAGAGTAAGTAAGCGTTGATTTAGCTGGATTGAAGGCATACAAACAGGGGGGAAAGTGACAAATTGCCTTTTCATCATCTCTTCTTCGAGTCAGTGATATAAGACAGCAGGAACGAAATCCAATTACCTTAGCAACTATAAATTCAATTTTAGGAACAACCTTCTTTGGTTAACTGCAACAGAACTTTAACAACCAGAAAAACCCCCATAAAACACAGAAAATCATAAAAAAAGTACAAAACCGTAACAAATTAGTAACATTGGGATTGTAATATCCGGGGGACTACTTTTTTTACAGAAAAAATGTGATAAATAAAAAATTCAATTGCATTACAATCATTATTGTAAAGTATATTAATGAAAGATTGGAGGCAGGCCATATATCCACTTCATACAAGCTATGTTGTCCAAATTTAAAAGCTGCAATCCAATAATGTTTCAAAGCTGTTAGTTGCTCTCTCGGAAAGGATAAAAGAATGACAAAGAAAGTACTCTTAAGCATTGCTCTGCTATTGGTTATAGCAGCATTAACACAAGCAGAAACTCGCCAGGTGCCAGGCCAGTACGCCACTATTCAAATGGCTATCGATGGTGCCAATGACGGCGATACCGTGATTGTCAGTCCAGGCACATATCCGGAGAACATAAACTTCAATGGCAAGAATATTGTCCTTACCAGCACGGACCCTAATGACCCCGAAATTGTAACCAGCACTATTATAAACGCCAATCGCAACGGCAGTGCTGTGACCTTTGAGAATGGCGAAACTCCTGATGCAGTATTGGCAGGTTTTAAAATTACAGGCGGTCGCGGGACGCTGAATGAAGAAATCGGTCAAGGAATCATATGGGGGGGCGGTATTTATTGCTTTAATGCTTCGCCGACCATCAAAAATAATTTGATTACAAACAATAGTGGCATCTTATCCGCCGGGCAGACAGAAAGCTACGGAGGAGGTATTGGCTGCCTAGGAGCGAGTCCAAAAATCATTTATAATATCATAGAGAACAACAACGCATACGGCGGTGGAGGAATACTCGCATACCTTGGAAATGCTGAGGTTGCCAACAATTTAATTTATGACAACACCGCATCAATCGGCGGCGGGATTGTCCTAATACCGGGTCGTATAATCAATAATACCATTGCGAGGAACTCTGCGGAAACAGGTGGAAATGTTTATGTAGAGTCCCTTCCTGAAATAGAATACTTAATTGCAGGTAATATAATTTGCACCGCTAGTATGGGTGAAGGCCTTTATTTAGGAGGTAATAACCAACAAAACCGCATTACATTCAATAACATCTGGGGTAACGCCGGAAGTCTTGATATCGCATGGAGGAGAGACAATAATTCGAACGGCAATATTTCCGAGGACCCAATGTTTGTTAATCCACAAACTCAAGATTATCGTTTGCAGATAGATTCGCCCTGTATTAACGCCGGCGACCCGAACTACAGCGGCGAACCGGAAGAAAATGATATATATGGAA
>CAZJIR010000530.1:0-2023 GCA_964546095.1 uncultured Pirellulales bacterium | reverse complement strand
TAAAGAACATTGGTTTATTAAGTGCAGTCTGTTCGCCACAGAAACAACTATGAGGAATACCGAATATAGAGCAAATGACAACTAAGGACAAAGGGTTGGAGAAATTTCAATTGATTATTCGATGCGATTAGATATTATGTGCGTGCGATGGGTAAGTTATTGGCAGACAGAACAAATAAAATCGACGCCAGTGGGATTCGGAAGGTTTTTGCGCTGGCGGCAGAATTGAAAGACCCGGTGAATTTTTCGATAGGGCAGCCGGACTTCGATGTGCCGGAACCGTTAAAAGAAGAAGCGATAAAGGCCATCAGAGAAGGACAAAATAAATATTCACAAACGGCCGGTGATGCCATCCTGAAAGAAAGAATATCTGAGCAAATAAGAAACGAATTCGGCTGGTCTGAGCCGGAAATACTTATAACCAGCGGTGTAAGTGGGGGGCTGTTATTAACATTTCTGGCGCTTATCAATCCCGGAGATGAAGTTATTATACCTGACCCGTACTTCGTAATTTATAAGCATGTTATCAATATGTTGGGGGGGAAATGTATCTTTGTTGATAGTTACCCAGATTTTGAGCTGCCGGTCGATAAAATAGCCGATGCGATAACTCACAAAACCAAGATGATAATACTCAATTCGCCCTGTAATCCGACCGGCGTGGTATATTCAGAAGAGCATATAAAAAGATTAGCTGAGATTGCAGCGGGAAAAGATATACTCGTTATGACCGATGAGATATACGAGAAGTTCTGTTATGACAGTGAATGCCCAAGCATAGCTAATCACTACAAAAAAAGTCTTGTGCTGCGGGGTTTCAGCAAATCATACGCAATGACCGGCTGGAGATTAGGCTATGTCGCGTCTAATGAATCCTTGAAAAACGTTGTAGAGGAGATGACCAAGATACAACAGTATACGTTCGTCTGTGCGCCTATGCCTTTTCAGAAAGCGGCTGTCGCAGCGCTGGATTATAATATAAGTGATTTAGTCAACACGTATAAAAAGAAACGAGACTTTCTTTATGAGGGCCTTAAGGATAAGTTCGAACTGGTTAAACCGGGAGGAGCGTTTTACGCATTCATTAAAGCCCCAGGCGGGTCAGGAAGTGAATTCGTAGAGAAGGCTATTGCCAACAATATATTAGTGATACCCGGAAATGTGTTCAGCGAAAAAGATACGCATTTCAGGATAAGCTACGCGACCAGCAACGAGAAGATCGAGCAGGGGGTGGAAATCCTGTGCGGCCTTATATAAACAACGTTTAATCCTTCGCTTAACGTTTTTCACTTGACCGATTGGAGGAAAACAGACAGAATTACCGCGCAACTGTCGTCTGATTAGACAAACAATACGATATAAGGGAACAGAATGATTCAAGAGATAATTTTTGGGGTGGCAGGGGGACTGGGTCTATTTTTATTTGGTATGATCCAGATGTCCAATGGTCTAAAGAAGGCCGCGGGCAAAAAGCTCAAAAACATTCTCGAATCAATGACAAGAAAACGGGTCGTAGGGTGTCTTGTAGGCGCAGGGATCACGGCTCTAATTCAGTCAAGTTCTGCTGCAACCGTTATGGTAGTCGGCTTCGTTAATGCCGGATTGCTAACTCTCAAACAGGCGATATCCGTGATTATCGGGACGAATATCGGGACAACGGCGACGGCGTGGCTTGTTTCAATAACGGGCTTTGAATTCAAGATCACCACTTACGCGCTGCCTGCGATAGCTGTGGGCTTTGGGCTACAGATATTCGGCAAGACGCGAACAGTCAAGAACATAGGAGAAATCATTCTGGGTTTTGGGATTCTGTTCATCGGCATAGACTTTATGAAGAACGCTTTCAGCGGGCTTGAAGAAAGCCCTCGGACACAGGAACTTTTCATAAAGGCGGCAGACAGTCCTTTACTGGCTCTTTTAGCCGGGATGATCTTGACGATGCTGGTTCAAAGCAGTTCGGCGGCTGTAGCGAGTGTTCAGTTACTGGCGATGACCGGAGCATTCGGCAGCAACTGGGATATTG
>CAZJIR010000529.1:0-2023 GCA_964546095.1 uncultured Pirellulales bacterium | reverse complement strand
CAAAAGTCATTTCCTATGGCGAGCAGTGGGGTATCTTGTTTGAGAAAAGAAGCTTTATAATTACTGAAAAAATTCCTAACGCCGAATCCATAGAACGAAAATTGCCCGACTGTTTTAAAAATCCGGCTACACTTAAAAATCTGAAACTGAGAAGAAATTTCATCGCCCAATTAGCAACCTTCATCAAAAAATTTCATGAAACAGGTTATCGCCATCGAGACCTTTACTTTTCACACATATTCTATGGTAATAATGGTAAATTTTATCTGATAGACCTGGCGCGCATCTTTAAGCCCATTATCCTGAACCGGCGATTTCAGACAAAAGATATCGCACAAGTTCATTATTCGGCCCCGGCCGAACATTTCTCAAAAACCGACCGGCTGCGATTTTATATGACCTATTCCGGCAGAAGCAAACTATCAAAAAAGGACAAAATATTTATTCGTAAAGTCATCAAAAAAGCAGATTGGATGGCACGGCACGATATCAAGCACGGCAGAAATGTCCCTTTTACAGGCTGATGGGCTTTGGGTAGTATTAAACGGATAACGAAGTAGAGTCGGTATCAGGCATTTGCCGGCTTTTTTACCTGTCGAGTTGAATCTGTTTCTCCCTTTTGAATCGCCATACAATTTCCTCTACGTTTCTTCGCCAGTCTGCACCAGAAGCAGACTTTAGCCCTTTGGAATGCAACCCCCGGCGGTTTATGAAAAGGGGAACTTTGAGTTTAACACAACGATATTTATGCCATATTCTAAGATAGTAGTCAAAATCCTCTCCCGTGTTCAGCTGCACATTGAAAGGATTAGCGAGGGCAACCTCAGCTTTGACAAAGTGGCCCATTTGCAGAGAAAAAAACGGGTCCATAAGCAGGACATCTTCTACATTCCGAATCGAAACGTTTTGTTCGTCCCGAATTTGAGGGTAGTCAGCACCTTTGTTTAACTCACATATAACACCCCAAATAGCATCGTATTGCATTACTGCATCCACAACTTTCTCAAAAGCATCGAAAAGAATCAGGTCATCAGCATCAAGGAAAAATATCCAGTCTGCTCCATGTTCAACAGCTTCGGCGACTCCAGAATTGCGGGAAACGGAACGCCCCTTTAGTCCCTGGGTGTCATCAATCGGCCTATGAATAATCTCCGTGAAGGGTCCTATTGAGTGAGCTACTGCTTTTTTGACTGAGTTTTGACATTGGAGAAACAACAGCTCATGACCAGGCCCAATTGGAGTTATGATTGAACATTTCATAACAGAATAAAAATAACTATTTCCTATATGGTTTCGTTATAAAACCCAAATCCTTGTTTAAAAGTCTTCCATACGAATGAGGTTTAATCAAAGCCAGATGACCTCATTTCATCGCCTTTATCATTTGATGAATTGCCAAAAAATGCAAGCAAAAACATATATTTTACATCCCTCTGCGACGCTCAGGAGAGGTTTTGAGTGCGGGACCTGTGCAAAATGTTCGCTTTCATATTGAAGCAATAGAACAGGATGTTTATACTTACAGGATAAAATGCACAAGAAAGTCGCAATTATTATAGAACGGGCAAATACATCGCTTGGCGGTGCGGAACGCTCGGTTTTCGAGTTGACAGCCGCACTGTCTGCGATGGGCTTCGAAGCTCATATACTTGCCGCAAAGGGACAGGCAAATGCAAAGAATATTCATATTTTATGCCAGAACATTCCCGGCAAACGAGTTTCTTACTTTACCTTCGCAAAGGCATTGGCCAAACACTTATCAGAAAATCACTACGATTTGATTCACAGCGTTTTACCTTTCGACTTCGCCGATGTTTATCAACCACGCGGCGGCACGTATGCGGAGTCAATTTTGCGTAATATCGCCAGTTATCAAAACAAACCTATTGAAACTTATAAAAAGCTCACAGCTTTTACTAATTTCCGCCGGACTATACTCCTGCAGGCGGAGCGCAAGCTCGCCCGGCAAGCGGATGGCCCGGTAATTGCTGCACTTTAAAAGTACGTTGCCGAGCAGTTCGAA
>CAZJIR010000528.1:0-2033 GCA_964546095.1 uncultured Pirellulales bacterium | reverse complement strand
CGGCAACTTTGCCCAGATACGCATCGCTATTTTGTTCTCCCGGACTGGGGGAAACGAAGAAACTACAGTTATCATTGGCATCAGGATAACGACCGTATGAGATATCAGCAGTTTGGCCGCTAAAGATGATGCTATCAATCAAGGTACCTCCATCAGAAGCAAACAGGCCAATTTCCTCACCGTCGGCACTGAGTTTGAAATTCGCATGAAGACCGGCATCGGCAATATCATTGTCGGCCCATATTAATATATAGCCACCTGAGGGGACAGTAACTCCAGCAGGTATCTGCCACTTTGTTGGAACCATCTGGTCGTCAGTCAGGTACATACCACTTATGTCAATAGAAGCAGTGCCATAGTTATAGAGTTCAATCCAATCATCATATTGGCCCTGCGGGTCCGTGTTACAACTTCTATTAGAAGCCATAAATTCATTGATAACTAAGGAAAACGGGCGTTGAGCCTCCACTAAACCGGGCAATGCAATAGTTAGGACCAGGGTAAACAATGAGATTCTCATAAGCTTGGGCATTTTAGTTAATCCCTTCCTCAATTCTATGTATAATTTGAATCGCCAAATGCAGCTAAGTTTCTACAGTTTCTTGACTTTACACATTCTAACATATCAAGACTTGTCGAGTCAATATCTTTTGGCTAAAACATTTTTTCCATACTCACCAAGAAAGTAATATCTAAACAGAACTTGTTGCAGAGTTTGCTAAAAGCTGATATTATCAGCATTTAAATTGTCCCATACAAATGTCGGACATTTGTAACTTGAAGTGGTAAATTAAGGGAGTAGCAAAGTGAAGGTATTTCGGTCACCAAATAATCCTATAATTAAACCAAATGATATTAAACCCTCTAAGGACAACTTCGAAGTTATTGGTGTTTTCAACGCCGGCGTTACTCGTTTTAAAGAGGAAGTCATCCTACTTCTTCGTACAGCAGAAAGACCTATCAATAAGAATCCGGATGTCGTATCAACCGCTATTTATGATGTAAGTAAAGGCAAGCTTGTAATAAAAGAATTTTCCAAGGGGGACCCGAAAAATGATTTTTCAGACCCGAGGCTAATAATAACACCAACGGGAACATACTTGACATCTATCTCACACCTCAGGCTGGCACATAGCAAAGACGGTATCAACTTTGAGATTGAAGATACACCTTCGATTCAACCGGCAAACGACTATGAAACCTTTGGCCTCGAAGACCCCAGAATCAGCTTAATTGATAACACATATTATATCAACTATGTTGGTGTCAGTAATATTGGAGTAACTACCTGCTTAGCATCTACAAAGGATTTTAATACTTATAAGCGCCATGGTGTTATCTTCTGTCCCGATAATAAGGACGTGGTGCTTTTCCCTGAAAGAGTCAATGGGAAATACTATGCCCTGCACAGGCCCGTTTCAGCTTTATTTGGAAAACAAGAAATATGGATTGCGGAATCGCCGGACTTATGCTGTTGGGGGAACCATCGCTGCCTGATAGGGCCTCGCCCGAACTACTGGGACGAGATAAAGATAGGCGCCAGTGCCGTACCTTTCAAGGTTAAACAGGGTTGGCTTGAGATTTATCACGGTGTGGACCAAGAAAATCGCTATTGTCTTGGGGCGGTATTACTGGATAGTCAAAAACCATGGAATATTATCGCAAGGTCAGAAAGACCAATTTTTGAACCGGAAGCTGATTATGAATGCAACGGTTTCTTCGGAAACGTGGTTTTTAGCTGTGGCCTGCTTTACGAAGATTACAAGCTTAAGATATATTACGGAGCGGCTGACACTGTTATTTGCTACGCAGAGCTATCTCTGGAAGAAACAATCAAGAGCCTAAATTCGTAATGTGGCTTTATACAGCAGATTTGAATATAACTTTTTATTCCGATTTATCGGAATCACCCCATTTAATAAACTCAAGCCGGTCGAATACAGCCTGTATCCATATTCATAAAATGCAGTTTTTTTTATCCTTAGATATCTCATGGTGCCTTTCTGCCGATAAGTAAAAAAGACAGTCTGGAA
>CAZJIR010000527.1:0-2038 GCA_964546095.1 uncultured Pirellulales bacterium | reverse complement strand
TACCGGGCATTGTCGTAGTCAGAAGTGCGCTCATGCCGACTAAATTAACTTTGAGAGTTTTGACCTGCTCTACAAATTTTTCCGGTTTTACGTCTACACCGAGGTCAATAACTTCAAAGCCCGCTCCTTTTAGCATCATTGCCACTAAATTTTTGCCGATATCGTGCAGGTCGCCCTGGACGGTTCCTATCAGCAATTTTCCTACCGGTTCGACGCCAGCTTTGACAAGTTCCGGCTCAAGTACTTCCATCGCCATTTTCATTGCCCGTGCAGCAATAAGCACCTCAGGTATGTAAACCTCATTATTCTTAAAACGGACACCAATGATATCCATACCTGCTATTAGTCCATTATCAAGGACACTTTTAGCAGGTGTGCCATCTTCAAGAGCCGCTTTTGTAATTTCCACCGCAGCGCTTTGGTCTCCTTTTATAACTGCATCGGCCAATGCCTTCAAATCTGCCATCTTAATCCACCTCAATAAAAAATATTCTGCTTACATTCGTTCTTCCGAAAATCCAAACCATGTATTAGACATTATTTCGCAGTTCAAAACAAGCACTAAATCAAGACTTTTTGTTTGTAAATAGCTGTTTTTCTGCAATGCAGAGTGAAAATACCCAATTTCATTTGACAGATGCCATATAAAAATATAGAGTGCAGGTTTTATTGTTTTTTGCTTATTTGCCCATTTAGTTTATGAAGTGTAAAAAGGAGTGATTAGGGTTTTTTATTGTCCGGTGGGCAAAAAGTTCAATTAGTTTATGTGAGACGCCTGATAAAAAATACGAGAAACAAAAATGAGTGACTATATAGTTTTGGTAAAACAGGTCCCTGACGTATCGCAAATTACCGACAATGCGTTCGACCCTGAGACCGGTACGCTCATCCGTACCCGGTTGGCCAGCGTGATAAACGAGCTGGACGCACAGGCTTTGGCCTTTGCACACTTTATGAAAAAAATCAGCGCCGACTCAGAAGGTAAAATTATCGCGCTTACTATGGGCCCGCCGATGGCTGAGGAGGTACTGCGATATAGTCTAAGCAGGTGTGCCGACAAAGTAGTGCTTCTAACCGACAGGGCTCTCGGTGGGGCGGATACAGTTGCAACGGCAAATCCTTTGGCGTTTGCTGTTAGAAAAATTGTAAAAGAAATCCTGAAAAACGACAATGATTATTATGTGGTCTCCGGGATGCAATCGGTTGACGGTGATACTGCCCAGGTGCCGCCACAAATGGCAGAGGAGCTGGGATTGCCCTGTATAGCTTACGTTACCGGCGCCGAATTCAAGAACAATCGTTTCGAATTCACCCGGATTATCAGCGGGGGTAGCCAGGTGGTTGCCGCCAGGAAGCTGCCGGCCGTAGTAACAGTTGCCAAATATGAGTATCCTTTGTTCGCAACGTTTACAAGAACTCGATGGGCGAACGAAACGGAAATTATCACTTGGGGCAGTGAAGACATCAAAGCCACCCACATTGGTGTTAAAGGTTCCAAAACAGCAGTGATTCGAGTCTTTCCTCCTGGTAAGAGCACCAGAAAATGTCAACAGCTCAGCGATGTGAAATCCTTAGCCAAGGTGCTTGCTGAAAACTTCAGGGGTGGTAATGGCCAGGTCAGCGATGACGCTGATTCACAGGCCGGTCGCTATGTTTTACCTGATAAACGAGCAAGTCTTCTCGAGAGAAACTTTGAAGGTACCAACAAAGAGCAGGATGACTTTGGAATCTTAACAAAAAAACTTAAAGAGCTTGGTATAACGGGTGCCGACCAGATTGATGATGCGGCCAGAGAAAAGATACTTGTAGCAGCAGGTGAGCATTTCCACAAGAAAGCGCTGGAGGATATGATAGATGGCTTGAATTTGACGAAGCCGGCCTTTAAGGGCGAGGTTTGGGTTGTAGCCGAACATAGTGAAGGTGTGGTGCATCCGTCGACGTTTGAGCTTACGGGTAAAACTCACGAACTTGCCGACTCGCTCGAGACCACAGTGGGCGTGTGCTTAGCCGGCTACGGGATTGAGCCAATGGCGAAAGA
>CAZJIR010000526.1:0-2039 GCA_964546095.1 uncultured Pirellulales bacterium | reverse complement strand
ACATTCGGCGTCTATAAGCTGGTGCATTTCTAAGCCAACGAGATTCAAGGCCTCAATAAGCCGGGCGCATATTTCGGGCGTTTTTGCTGTAAAGGCCTTCATATTCGCCTTTTCAAAGAACGGATTTACCAGCCCCATCACCGCCATCGCCTCAATGATAGGGACATTCAGCCGGGGCATTGTCTCGTGGACTAATCGAGCAGCCAGGCCAAGCGAACGAAACCTTGGCTCAATGATGACTCTGCTTATACAACGGATATTTTTGTTGATAAGAGTTAGTCGGGTACTTCTGTCCAGGCCGGTGAACAAATTGCCTGTAGCGATGTTGCGAAGCTCCAACGCAGGTGTCGGCATTGTATAAACGATGACGCCGATTGTTGTTACTGCTGCTCGCCTGGCCAGAACAGAATCACCTTTAAGTGCAAAAATAGCTACGAACGGCCCCAGCCGACTGTCACGGTAGTGATAATGTGCCAGGGCATTGTAGTCCTCGATATTGCCCGGAACAACCTGCAACCTTTTACAGACTGAACAGCTTCGCATTTTTATTTTTTTCGTGTTTATCCGCCTACGGCGGATTTATAGATTACCTGCGTTTCGCCCGACAGCTCTTTTACGACCAGAACATCAGGCGCCAGATCGAGCAGTATGTCATCGTGACTTGCCGCCAGTATAAATGCTACGCCGTTTCGTTTTGCAAACTTGTGTATATTGAACGAGATGACAGCGGCAGTGATGCGGTCGAGGTTCGAGCAAAACTCGTCCGCAAATACAAATTTTTTCCCCCCTGCCAGTGCCTTTGCCAGGCGGAATCGGTATTTCTGGCCATCGCTAAGATTGCTGGGCTGGTTGAGTATGCAAAATACATCGTTCAGCCCTGCGGTGCTAAGCGTTCTAAGGCAGGTTAGAAAATCATCGTCAATACAATCGATGAGTGTTTTATCTCTCGGCAGTTTTATTCGGTCAAGGTTGACTCCTTGCGATGCGGGGATAGATTTCTCCAGTTCGGCTAACAAGACGCTTTTGCCTGCTCCCGATGGGCCGGTGATATATACTATGTCACCATCATTGATTTCAAGCCGGCAGTTAAAATTGATATAATTATTTCTGAGCCGGTCCACTGTCAGGCCAAACATCCTGCATACCTGCACTACCTTGTCGGTAATCTGTCCATTCCATTGAAATCTTTTTGATATGCTGTATGTTGGCATAGCTCGTCTCTCGTAGCTTAAACCATAAACTCAGTTTTCCTGCGCGCTATCTTTTATGCACTGCTGGATTCTTTTTATGGTTTCGCGAACCCGGTAGTAGGACCAGCATCGTTTTTTGGCTATTTTTTTCATCGAAAAACCCAGCAGAAAGTACTCTTTTGCGATAGTCATTTCAGTAGTGGTGAATTTGTAGCGGTTTCGCAGGCATATTATGTATTTTCCTTCTATTAGTCGTTTGATGATCTTATCTATCCTTCGAGCGATACTTGTGTCGTTGACGCCAGCCAACCGACCCATCTGCCGAAAGCTGTTGCTATTGTCCAGATACATTGTCACCAAAAGCCGGTCTTTTCCAGCAAGCAGCTTCACCCTGCTACGCAGCAGCTCGATTTCATCACGATTTTCGACCTTTGTTTGCAGTGTCCTTTGCGAGAGATTATCGTGGATTTTATCCATTTACGAACCCTCACACCGTCAATCTTCCCCTTGTTGTCTGAATTGCTCCTGCCTGTTGGCTTTTGTTTTCCCAGCCGAGTGCTGTCCGTTTGCCAACCAGAGCCGCTGTCCAGATACACCGCCCTTTTTGAGCATCTATCAGCTTGTTTGTTAAACATATACTTAACATACTTATAATTTTAACACATCAGATAACTTTGTCAAGTATTTTGTATTAATTTTTACAAATTTTTTTGAAAGTTAGCAAAATAGTGAACTTTTTATGCAAAAACCTACTTTTTCAGCTAAAATACTTCTGGAGGCCATTTTCGAGCACCTGTTGGGTCAGACTGTAAAACGGAGCTGGGAAGCAAGTCAGGCAAAGGAGTACAG
>CAZJIR010000525.1:0-2040 GCA_964546095.1 uncultured Pirellulales bacterium | reverse complement strand
GCCCAGAATATCTTGTCAAAAGATAAATCTCTTGATTGGAGTATGTACCTGGAACCTCATGACTCGTTCTACGTGGGTTCGGATGTCTTTTACAGTTATATAGTTGAAAACGGCTGGTGGAAGCTGCTTATGAAGCAGAAAACCAGCGAAGGCTATTTTAGTGTAGCTGCTGAGATGAAAGAGAGTCTGCTAAGGGGCAAGTTCCCCGCTCAAGTAAGAGAGCGATTTCGGGAAATGATAGAGTACTTCGGCCAGTCCCCGATTATTGTACGTTCAAGCAGCTTACTGGAGGACTCTTTTGGTAATGCCTTCGCAGGTAAGTATGAGAGTATATTCCTGGTCAGCCAGGGAGACCCTGACCAACGGTACGCTCATTTTGAAGATGCTGTTCGAAGAGTCTATGCCAGCACGATGGATGAAGATGCACTTGCTTATCGTTTGCAAAGGGGTCTGGATCAGCGGGATGAGCAAATGGCTCTGCTCGTTCAGCGAGTATCAGGTTCACGCCGCAAGCACTATTTCTTCCCTGACCTTGCCGGCGTAGGCGTGTCATATAATACCTTCGTTTGGAAACCGCATCTCGACCCGAAGGCCGGTATGTTACGATTGGTTTTTGGTCTCGGTACGCGAGCTGTTGACCGCGTTGAAGATGACTACCCTCAAATAATTGCACTGGATGACCCTTTACTCAGGCCGTATGCGGAAACCGAAGATGTAGTTAAATTCTCACAACATAATGTTGATCTGCTTGACACTGACAAAAACAGATTAAGGTCTGTGGGCCTGCTGGATTTGCTTGATAAGGACCTTCGTATCAAATTGGACCTTGTAGCAACAGTGGATTATAGAACTGAGCGAAAAATCAAAGAGCTTGGTATGAATCTTCAACGTCCCTGGGTATTGACATTTAAGAAGCTTTTAGCGGAAACAGACTTTATTCAGACTATGCAAAAAATACTCAAGACTCTGGAAGAGTATTACCAATATCCTGTAGATATAGAATTTACAGCCAACTTTACACAAGATGATAATTTTAGGATTAACTTGGTACAATGCAGACCCTTACAGACCAAGGGTTTGAGGGCGAACGTGCAGATACCAGACAAAGTTGAGCCTGATAAGATTCTGTTCGAATCTCAGGGATATACTATGGGAGGCAGCATTTCGCAGCCGATTAAAAGGGTCGTTTATGTTGAACCAAAGGCCTATGTAAATGCTACTATTTCACAGAAATATGACATAGCAAGGCAAATCGGAAAATTAAATAAACAAATAACCAGCAGGCAGGCAACTCCGACTATTTTGCTTGGGCCTGGCAGATGGGGTACAACAACTCCCAGCCTGGGTGTGCCCGTCAGTTTTGCTGAAATCAATAATATGACCGTTCTGGCAGAAATCGCTTATGAAGGCGGAAATCTAATGCCTGAGCTTTCTTTTGGGACTCACTTTTTTCATGACCTGGTTGAGAATGATATCTTTTATATCGCGATTTTCCCTCAAAAAGGTAATGTTGTTTTTAACAAAGACTGGTTTTCAAAAATGCCTAATTTATTGATTCATTATTTGCCTGAAGGCGATAAGTTCACGGATGCAATCAAGGTCTATGAAACTGACCGGGAACAATTACAGATTATGTGCGATGTCATATCACAAAAAGTAGTATGTTTTTTTGCGTAAGATAAAATTCATCAGCTTAAATTTGTTTTCAGGAAATACAAATAAGTAATAAGAGAATTCTAGAACGAAGGATTCGCTTTAAAAATCCGATTTGTAGCTTAGAGTAAAAGCGGGCGAATGGATTCGAACCCTCGACGTCCAGCTTGGGAATTCTGGTGTCATTGCATAAGTCCTTGTTTTTGAGGTAGTTACGACTTGGTTTTTGGGTCGAAACGAGGGTTACAAGTGATTGACAAGTGAATAGCAAGTTGTTAACGAGTGGTTATCACATGACGACTGACCCAATTAGTGACCCACTGTTTAAACTCAATGTAAGCAACAAGTACGTCTTAAAACAACCTTAAATTTCATAATTTGTAGGTC
>CAZJIR010000524.1:0-2040 GCA_964546095.1 uncultured Pirellulales bacterium | reverse complement strand
GAGCCCAATGAAACCAAAACGAACTTAAGGTTTGATATTAAAAACTACTCACCACAAACACAACATCTTAAGCCGATACCCGGAACACCTGAAATGTATACACATTACGCCGTCTTATTCGTTAAAGGAGACTGGACGTTTTACAGAAATTCCCCTATAGGAGCAATACTTGAAACCAACTTCGGTAAATCAATGTCTGAAAAGCAGCGCGAGCTCATATCAAACCACTCCGTTTCCTTTAGGGATAGCGGCTCAACAATCAGTGAATACACTTACTTTCAACTGTTTGGTTTCAGTGAAGATGATGTAAAAAAGATGGTCAATGCATTTATTGAGGTTTTGGCGAATTTTTCCAACAAAGAAATGCAGCACTTTCTAAAAAGACGACAAGAATACCAAGAATTAGTAGTCGAAACCAAAAAGAGAATCGCTGAGAAAGAAACAGAACAGAAAGACTTGAAGAACAGGCTTGAAGAATTGAAAAATACGGTCCACTATTTATCGCTCGGTGAAACAAGGGGCGCTATAGAAAGATTAAATAAAACACTTGATGAGTTAAATATTGAGCTTGCAGGGATGAGAAGAAAACTTACGGCTATCAGGCAGGAGCACGAGGATGCGAAAGCGAACGCGCAAGGCGTCGGTAGCAGAAAACGAGAGATTTATGAAAATATAATCTGGCCCAAGCTCGAACAAATGCGGATAGACCTGATTATTGAACTAACAGTTGTCGAGGAAAAACACAAAACCGCAAGAAAGATTCGCTCAGAAGCGGAAGAGTTCTATAATTTATCCCAACAAAACCCTGATTTAGTCGCTACCTTAGACCATCTTAAACGGGAGCTGTCAAATCACCAAGGATCTTTGGATAGATGCGAGGAAGAAATTCGAAATCCAATTCCGCAGATGCTTCCGCCGAAGGTATTCCAGAATAAGGTAACCATATATCGGATGGAAAAGTAGAGGAATGACCAAATTCCAAATGGAAGAAGTACCGATAAACCATTCGATTTTTTAAAGATAACAGTTAAAGGCAACGAAAACTGAAATATTTTTTCAAATAAGCTTGACAAGTTCGGACTAAGATGGTCTAATATTAGCACTATGAGGCAAATTAACCGTAACAGTAACAGTGATTGGTGGTGGCCTGCGGGATAAAATCCGACGGGCAAGCGGTTATTTGCTGTAAAAAAATTCATTAACTTTTAGAAACGCAGCCTGTTGGAAAAAACAGCAGGTTGCGTTTTTTATTTGTGTTTTTAGCATTTTTTAGCTAAAAACGGCAAAAACATATAAAAAAGCCAAAAAAGCAGATAAAGACCCATTGAAAGAAAAGAGATAAAATAAGCGGATATCCGCACTTTACTCGCCTCGCACGCCTTGCCGGAAGGCAGGCTGAGTCGAAGCGGGTCAGATTCGCCCGCCTTGCCAAACCAAAGGCGAGGCAGGATGGCTCCAGTAGGATTTGTAAATCAGGTTCAAAATATGGAAGATTACAGGCAAATAATAAATGGTGCTCAGCCGGGGCAAATCGTTCCCATCGTCAAACGGATAGAAATTAAGGAACCGGTGGACTTTTTCGCTAAGCTGAGTAATTACGGCCGGGCCAAAAACTGTTGTCTGCTAGAGGCAAAAGACTATCTGGCAGAAAATGCTCAGAGTTTCGGCACCTCGAAACCGGCGCTCTATCTTACGGGCACTGGCTCGAAATTCACAATCAAAGCGCTGAGTATGACCGGGAAACGAATGATAGAATACCTTTCTGCCCAGGAGTCGCGCTTCGATTTCTGTGAATCGGTCGATTTCGGTGCCGAGTCGATTATCGGCCGAATTAAACAAACCGAAGGAACGGTAGATGAGCAAACACGGCTGCGAAGCACGAATCAAATGGATGTATTACGCGCCGTGGCATTCGCCTTTAGCCTTGCGTGTCCACCACCCCCTGAATTGCACATGACATGCGGACTGCTTGGGGCGATAAGCTACGATTTTATAGATCAGTTTGAGAAACTTCCAGCCAACAAAGAGGACTTGCTGGAC
>CAZJIR010000523.1:0-2054 GCA_964546095.1 uncultured Pirellulales bacterium | reverse complement strand
TCCTTGTAAGGACGATAAGCGAGTTAAAAGGCAAAATCAGAGTCGGTGTTATAGAAGGTGATGTTCAAACCGATATAGATGCCGAAAGAATCAGAGCGACCGAAGCCCCTGTTGTTCAGATAAATACTGAAGGCGCATGTCATTTGTCGGCGGCCCAGGTAAGCCAGGGTCTGAAGCAGTTACCTGTAGAAGATTTGGATTTAATTTTTATCGAGAATGTCGGCAATCTGGTTTGCCCGTCGGCATTCGTGTTAGGTGAGGCCGGCAAGGTAGCGGTGCTTTCGGTTGCGGAAGGCGATGATAAGCCTGCGAAGTATCCTGCAATTTTTGCCAGGTCGAAGGCGCTGCTCATAAATAAAATCGACCTGTTGGCTGGCGGACTTGTGGATTTCGATATCGAAAAAGCGACGGCCGATGCCCGCAAACTGAATAAGGCTATTAAGATTTTTCTGATATCAGCCAGGACCGGCAAAGGTATGGCCGAATGGTATGACTGGTTGGTGGAGTCGGCTAAAAAAAATAGCGTAGAGTAATGTGGAATTTGTGCTATGTACTGTTCCCTGTTGTTTTGGATTGATAAAGACCTTGTTCTTTAATATAAGCTGCAACTGCCCGGTGCAGCATATCAGAAACATCCCGGTCGGCGGCTAATCGATTTCGTATTTCGGTGCTGCTTATATTAATAAGAGGTGTTTGGATGATGTTTCGCTGTAGTTTTTCGATACGTTTAGGACCCCAGACGGCCTTAAATTTGGTGAAATCCGGCGGGGCACAGCCAGCTCGATACATGGTGGTTAAATTACAAGCGTCAATCAACTCGATAATTCGATGCCAATATACCAGGTCGTCGATGCTGTCAGCGCCTATAAGCCAGTAGATAGAACTTTTATCGAAGTCTTTTTTAAATTGTATTATGGTATCCAGAGTATAACTCGGCGCAGGTTTTTTCAGTTCGTAATCACTTACTTTGAAATCCTTTTGGTCGGCGGTTGCAAGGGTTATCATTTTAAGACGATGAGCATCATTTGCTTTTGGCAGAAAACCTTTTAGTGGAGAGCGCTTTGCCGGAATAAAAACCACTTTCTCTGCGCCGATATGTTTGGCTGCATCTGCGGCGACGGTAGTATGACCGAGATGAATCGGATCAAACGTTCCGCCGAACAAAGCTATTTTTATCTTTTCCATAATAAATTAACAACTAAACTGTGTGTTGTTAAAAAAAATATTATAGGGGAAATTCAAAAACTTTGTACAACGAAAATATTTTCTGATATAAAACATTTAAAAATATATTCTGTTTTTTCCTTGTTTATTCTTTCGGTATCGGTTGAAAAAAATGTTATACAGTGACATGCCAACAAAACTTCTTTAACAACTAAAAATGCTGAAACCAGTCTATAAGTTAATAAAACAGCTCCTACAAGGGAAATTATAATGAATCAGTTTTTAGTTTTATTGAATACTTCAACTACAATGAAACAAATTGTATCGTTTTATTAAAGAGTATCGTAAGCAATATGTAAGGTTGTTTACAATGATGATGATAAAAATTTTATCAAGTATATTTAAACTTTTAGACGATAAAAAAATATAAAAAGATATTAATTTTTTTATTTAATATTTTAATAAAGTAATTTATTGTAAATTAGTTTAGTATTGCAAAGTAGAACGTAAAAAGTAAAAAGGATTTTAGTCAGCCAAAAGGAGGTGACAAATATGGCAAAGAAGAAAAAAGCAAAAAAGAAAGTAGCAAAGAAAAAGACAGCCAAGAAGAAAACCAAGAAGAAAGCCAAGAAGAAAGCTAAGAAAAAAGCCAAGAAAAAGAAAAAGTAGCGTAGCAATTTAGTTAAAAGCCCGCGTGTCTTTATCGCCATGGACTACGGCGGGCTGCCGGTTGGAACCGGTTATTTCAGCCGCGTATGACAGCGGCAAGTTATGCGAAAATGGAAGGTTTTCTCTGTATGATAAAACCTTCCATTTTTTATATACGGAACCACAGATGTGGTTCGTTCACAACGCCACCTAAGAACACGATTATCCCTACCTGACAAAAG
>CAZJIR010000522.1:1680-2066 GCA_964546095.1 uncultured Pirellulales bacterium | reverse complement strand
GGGGTGGTGGAGAGAGCGAAGTGCTGAGCTCTTTTTTATCGTGTCTGAAAAGTCCGAAAACACTAATCTCGCAGCATCTATTTTGCTCCTTTATTGCTTTGATTAGCAATCTACAAAAACGCAGTAACGCAAAACCTAAAAACGGACGAAATAGAAAAAAGCGATGTTATTTGTGGAATCCGGAAGAAAAAAGAATTGTGGCAGCAGCAGGGTAGCTATGTTGAGTTTATTCGGAAAATCTCAGACGAAAGGACAGGCTATGAATGAGAAAAAGAACTGTCTAAGATGTGGCGGCACTAATCTTGAAGTAGGTGAGCTCCAATCAACCGGAAAAATCTATTCTCGTCCAAAAAACGCCAGTATTAAAACAATCCTTACTACAGGAG
>CAZJIR010000522.1:0-1660 GCA_964546095.1 uncultured Pirellulales bacterium | reverse complement strand
TTCTTATTCGTTCCATCATGTGTCTTGACTGTGGACATGTGGAATTAGTGGCAGACCCGAATAAACTGAGACAGTCGATAGGAACAGCATCTTAACAGCAATTACTCTTACCCGACAGGTTTATCACACCGTCCCAGGTGACCTGATATAAATAGCCTAAATGCATCATGCCCTTAGTGATTAAAAGCGACTGTCCGCAAATGTGGTCACTTTATTTTTTTGCTGTGCCCCCCTATCGCTTCATAAGCAAATCATTTATGGAAATAACATTATAAACACTCGCCTTAACTTCAAGAGCATGTAGTTTCCGAACCTTTTTCGTTGCTTCCTGAGTGTTCTGTGTTGATTTATTTTTGGAAATTTGGATTTCGAGCGGAATAATCAGTTTTTTTTCTGGATGGTCGGAGTTTGCGCTGTACAATTGCGATATCAATTGGAGTTAGAAAATTAGAGGAAAAGGCGTCTTGGGATTTAAACAGCATTATTCCACAGTTGTAGTAATCGCTTTAGTTGCGACTATGGTCTGCGGGGCCGAGTTCCAGGTGAATACGCGGACAAGTCTTGCTCAGGCGAATGCGGCGGTAACAGTGGGTTGGGACGGGGATTTTGTGATTGTGTGGAGCAGCAGGTTTAACACATCCGGCAGGTCGAATGATATATTTGGCCAGTGTTTTGAGCCGAATTGCTATCCGGTGGGTGAGGAATTTCAAATCAATACGGAGAGAACCGGTAATCAGACAATGCCATCGGTTGCGATGGATGCTGCCGATAATTTTATAGTTGCCTGGCAAGGGCCCGGAGAGGACGAAGAAGATATTTTTGCCAGATGGTTCGACCCGAATGGACAGCCTTTCGGCGATGAGTTTCGGGTTAACTCAAATACAATCGATAGGCAGCTTTGTCCAGGCGTTGCTATGAATGCAGATGGAAGTTTTGTAATTGTATGGGAGAGTATGGGTATTATAGCAGAAGGTAAAAGAGCGGTGTGCGGCCAGTTGTATGATAGTAATGGTCTGGAGGTTGGAGAAGAGTTTATTGTTAATGAGGAATCTTATGATTGCCGCAATCCCGATGTGGCGATGGGTGAGAACGGCGATTTTGTTGTTGTCTGGTTGCGGAACAGAAGCAGTAAATTAGTAATGGCACGTTTATATCATTTCGATGGTATGGCCAAGGCCGAGCCTTTTGAGGTGAACACTGTAAGAATCAACTCTCTGACGTGTTCTTCGATTGCGGTGAATGATGAAGGATGTTTTGTAGTGAACTGGGATGGCGACCCCGATAGTGCGGGCGAAGATGATATTCACGCGCGTTTGTACGGGCCTGACGGTATAGCTTTGGGTGAGCAGTTTGTCGTAAATACAACGATTGAAGGGCCGCAACAGAATCCGCAGGTTGCGATAAATAATCGGGGGCAGTTTGTGATTGCGTGGGACAGTAAAATTGACCCTGATATTAACGAAAGGGAAATATTCGCTCAGCGATTTGACAGTTCGGGCGGAGCTATCGGCGGAGAGTTACAAGTTAATACTTATATGACTGACGACCAGAAACAGCCGGCAGTGGCGATGGGCTGTAATGGTGAGTATGTTGTGGCCTGGCAAAGCAAGGGTCAGGATGGTACGGACTGGGGTATCTTTGCTGATGCAGGACAAATAAT
>CAZJIR010000521.1:0-2071 GCA_964546095.1 uncultured Pirellulales bacterium | reverse complement strand
TTAAAAAGTCTCGGTGTACACGAGCACTGGAACAATCCGAAAGACAGGAAGTACTCGCGCAATCTGGGAACAGGCAATGGAATAGAATTGGTTACACAAGACTAATCCCAGGTCGGTGTGATAGTCTAAATGTATTTCACCTTCCATTAAAAAAAACTTGAGGGGAGCGTTTAGGCAGGAGAAAGTTATGCAAACAGAAGCCATTACTGACAAGGAACGTAAAAAAGCCAAACAGTGCCTTGAATGTCTCCTCTGCAAACGTGCACGCGAAAAGCAAAGAGGCCTTGTCTTTTGGTTCGTTAAAAAACTCGAATCAGGCATTTGCCCCGCCTGTAAATCATACGAGAAAGTCTATAAACGGAAAGCTCATGAACCAATTCCGAGTTCCGGTGGAACCGATTAGAATATCTACAATTTATACGGTCTTTGAAAACCCTGTGAATTTTCTTTCCCCATAGATTTACTAATGGATTGATGCTTCTTTAATCCTGCCCGATATGTTTTGATTACTTTTTATCAAGCAAGGCCTTGAGGGCTTGTAGTTCTGCTTCTTGTTCTTGCTCAATCTTTTCCAGGGTTTGTTCAGCCTTTTTGCGGTCGTTGATGTCTCGAATACTCTCGCGGTGTCCGAGCGAATTGCCTTTGTCATCGTAAATCTGCTGCCAGGACATCGCGGCCCATATTATCTTGCCATCCTTGCGTTCGATTCTGAATTCAACATCGTTGCCCGTGCTCCCTTTGAGTGCAGAGCGAAAGGCTCTTTCCATCCGGTCACGGTCTTCCTCGTAAACGACCGAGTTTGGGTAATCCGACATAGCCATAAGCTCTTTGACGCTGTAACCGGTAACACGCTTTACAGCGGGGTTCGTCCAGAGAACTCGGTGGCCGGGACTAATCCAGACCTCCCAGCCATAAGTGTAGTCCGCGATGGCGCGGAAGCACTGGTCGGTCATCCGGGTCAATAATTCGCTGTGTTTACGCTGGGTGACATCGTCATATACGGCCATTATCTGTCCTGACGGCAGTTTATATACGTAGTTTTCTCGCCAGCCTGCTATCCTTTCATCCTTGTATGTTGATACGGGGTGGTGTTCCGGCACACCTGTTTTATATACTCGGCGAAAGACATCGAAAAGCCCGAATTTCTTGACGCCGGGGAATACCTCAGTGACGCTTTTGCCTATCATCTCTTCTTTTTTAATCTGTTCAGTTTCTTCGGCGGCCCGGTTAAAATCCACGAATACAAAATCTTCGCCGTTGTTTATTGCTTCGTATATTGCCACGCCGCTGCTGACATTGTCGAACAAAGCGTTGAATTTCGCCTGATATTCCTGAAGCTCTTCTGCGGGATTTTGCTGAGCGCTGCAAAGCTTATCTGTTTTACCATTATTGTTTACCATATTTAACCTCCGCTTACAGCCTCCCCCCCAGCTTGCTATTGACTATATACTCTTGCTTTGCTTGTTCAGCTTTAGCTGTGTCTTCGACTGACCTCTATTTTACAATTATCCCTACGGAATTGGCAAATAAGAATTTTCTCAACTTTTTAGTGTATAACACCACGATTAAAAACAGTGTCCTGATTAACGTTGAAGAGATGCGGAATTCAGAATTTTTCTAATCGAAAATCATTTAAAATATTCTGCTGCCGGTTTGGAAGACGATAAGCGTTAATATGTATGCTAAAACGGTCAGGCCGAAGAATTGAAATAGGGCCCAGGCCCAGGAGTTGGTTTCCTGTTTTGTCATTACTATCGTCGCCACGCAAGGTGCATAAATCAGGCAAAACAGCATTATGCAAAAACCTGTTAAAGGAGTATAGTTGGCCCGGAGTTTTTCCCTCAAACTATCCGCTTTAACCTCAGTTCCGTTCTCAGCGCCTTTAGCGCCCATATCACCCTCATCAACAGACTCCACCTCGTCCGAGCCAACGGCAAATACAATTGCTAACTGTGATACGAATACCTCTTTTGCAGCGGTTGCGCCGATAAGGGCTGTTCCGATTTTCCAGTCAAAACCAAGCGGTTTCAATGCTGGTTCAATTGTTTGACCCAATCGACCGATTACTGAA
>CAZJIR010000520.1:0-2073 GCA_964546095.1 uncultured Pirellulales bacterium | reverse complement strand
GATTCGCTCTTGTGCCTTCGTTTCAAGAAATACACTCCGGCCACTTGCTATAGTGCCGACGGCCGAATCTGTCTTTTCTATTTTTTCTTTCACCTGTTGCTGTGTCCGGCCGGTATGCTCAACCAAAAGAATAGCAGCAGCACCAGCTGGTAGCACATCTCGATATTCAGGCAAGGCATCAAACGCCAAATCGATTAAAGTTTTATCCATAAGCTCACAGGCCGAAGCACCGCTATCGACGATAATCGGCACAACCTCTGCCATTTTCTTAAAAGAATCGAACTCAAGTTGCAACAGCCCTTTCTCCGCCGGCACCGGAACAGTTTTAAGTGTTATCTTAGTAAAAATAGCTAACGTCCCCTCCGAACCAACTAACATTCGGGCCAAATCAATTCCCCCATCGTGGCAAATCCCAGCGATATTGTAGCCGCTTCGATTTCTTTTCGTCTTAGGCTGCGCTTTCTCGATAATCTCTTCTTTACCTGCGAGCAAAGATAAACACTGCTCCGCAATATCGGCGACTTTCTCATTTTGGGTCTGCTTCGGGTCAAAATCGTTCTTGAACTCAACCAAACTACCATCAGCCAGTACTGCTTCGATACTCTCCACATAGTTAGCGATGTAGCCATATTCAAGCGAATGGGCGCCGGTGGAATTATTGGCAACACATCCCCCTACTACTGCCCAATTAGTGCTTGATGGGTCAGGACCGATTTTCCTGCCGTACTCAGCCAGATGCTCATTCAAATCGTCCAATACTACACCCGGCTCACATACTACCGTTTGGCCCTGGTCTCTGACATCAATAATCTTGTTCATATACCGGGTCATATCAAAGACAACACCACTGCACAATGATTCGCCCGCCAATCCGCTGCCCGCCCCGCGAGCTGCTACCGGTATACCTTTAGAGTGTGCATATCTAACAACGACAACAACATCTGCCGCATCACGCGGTGCAACTACACATTTGGGAACTATCCTGTAAATGCTCGCATCAGTGCTATATGCAGCTCTGTGCAGTATATCAGTAAAAACATCTCCACGTACAACTTCAGCCAAATCGGATACAATTTGTTCCAGTTCCTCATTCATTGATTCTATTACGTCCTCACGCACTTGTGCACTTCCTGATTATTCAAAATCACGCGGCAGGAACTGGGCTTGGGAAATGGTTCCGCTCATTCGCAGGACTGCAAGGTCATCTTCACTTACCTGTCCATTGATGAACTGTTGAACAACAGGATGGGGGTGATTACGGATATGGTCGGCATCTCCATCGGCAATAATTTTGCCGTTATGAAGCATTATTATGCGGTCCGCTATCTTATAAGCGCTTTTCATATCGTGTGTAACAACAATTGTTGTCGCTTTAAGCTCTCTTTGCAGTTTCAGAACGAGCTCGTTGATTACATCTGAACGTATAGGGTCCAGTCCCGTAGTCGGTTCATCATATAAAATTATCTCCGGATTGAGCGCAATCGCCCTTGCCAATGCCACTCTTTTACGCTGGCCTCCGGAAAGATTCGCAGGAAAGTAGTTCTGAAAACCATCGAGGCCAACCATAGCTAATTTGGCTTTCACAAGTTCTTCGACTTCTCTCCAATTAGTAATATTACAATGCTGTCTTATCGGAAATACTATATTTTCTGTTACGTTAAGACTGTCAAACAATGCCCCGCCCTGGAAAAGAAAACCGTAATGAGTACGTACATTATTTAATTGGATTTCGCTCAGGTCATCAATTCGTCGGTCCTTAAAAAAAACCTCGCCTGAATTTGGCCTTAGCAAAACTATCAAATGTTTTATTAGGACGGTCTTGCCGCATCCGCTCGGCCCTATCACAACAGTTGTTTTACCCTCCTCGATGGTCAGAGAAATATTATCCAAAACGACATTATTACCAAATTTTTTAGTAAGGTTCTTAACCGTGAGCACACCGTTTGCGCTTACTTCCTGGGCCCAGTTATTCTCATCTTTCTTTTTCACCTGTTGCTCTCTTCTATTTGCTAAATGCCATCATCAGACCAGGCTTTTTATCGGCCAAAAAGTACTATAAATCGCTTTGAAAAT
>CAZJIR010000519.1:0-2077 GCA_964546095.1 uncultured Pirellulales bacterium | reverse complement strand
CCTGTGAGATAACGAAGTTTATCTCTCTGGGATAGCAAAGCTTATCTCTCTGGGGGATTTTAGTTTATTGGCCAGACGCCGTGTGGGAGCGGTTTAGTAGTAAATTTTTACTTAAAGATTTCAGATTGTGGGAGAAATTTATATAGTCCTTATTTGGATTTATGATAGAAAGCATCATAATAGCTTAGAACACGATCAGAAGTACTTGAACCATTTAATAGAGTCTCTTTATCTTTACGAACGCCACTGAAGGTAGAAAGAATATATTCTACGTCAGGGCGTTTTATTCCATAGAGCAAGAAAAAGGCAGCATCAAGCTGAGCCTGTAAATCAAGCCGCTCTGCAGGATTCCACTTATGCACGAGTTGTTTAAACTTTGCAGCTTTGGCAAGTGGAATCATGTCGTTACTTGTACAAGTCAGTTTTAAGACTCTTTCGCTAATCCACTCTTCTAAAGTCTGCTTCTTATCCCACGGACAATGACTAATATAAAAATCAGGTGAGAGAATCGGGAACTGTTCGATGATAAAGAAGTTAAGATTAATATGAGCAAGTTTTTGCTTTGCAACATAGTCAAGAACGAAGGAGTTAAGATTTGCCAGCAAACAGCATTGTAACCTCGGTGGTACAGTCCGTTTGAAAAGAATGAGCGGGGCCGAGTTTATTACACCCACTTTAGGAATTAAACACGCTAAGACGGTCCTTGAGTCTGTCGCGCGAGTTATATTTCTGAAAGCAATTAAGGCTTGAATATTTGGGAATTCAAGTTTTTTTGAAACCTCAGAATGGTCCGCCCACCAACGGGGTTCAACAGAAAACTCAGGATTCTGATGTTCGACAAGGGTAGTTTCCGTCGTTTGGCCTTGAATCATCCAATTTTCAGGTTTTATGTAAACGCTGGCAAATCGATGATCATAGGGTCGAAACATTTTTGCTTCGTAGAGTGGCAAAAAAGTTTTTTTGCCCTTTTTCCAAAGAGCACCATCACGTTTGAATCTAGCAGCCTTAAGTTGTTCGGCAACGTGGAATAGTTCGGCATCATTAGTTTGGTGAAAAATGGTGAAGAATTTGATTCCCCACGTGTTCCCCCCCTCTTTTCGATTTTTATCAATGAGTACAGGGACATTGTTGTAAATATTCTTTGTGAGTTCAGCATCTCGTTTAGAACGGAAAATAGGGCATGTCAGTGTATTTGGATTAAGAAGCTTAAAGTCATCCTTTGAAAGTGAAATATGGCGATTCTTATCTTTTAAATCATCCATCCTATGTGCAAAAAAGACAAAGTCTGCACACTCTGTTTTTCTTTGTGGACCTGCGAAAAGAAGAATACAGAACTTATATGAACGATGTACATCTGTAAAGATTGGAGCCGAGTTTTCAAAATCGTATAAGCCGTACAACGAATTTGATTCTGTTAAAATCCTAAAGAATTGGCTTGTAGTATGTTCGGTTGCAATACCAGTTGGAACAAGCAAGCCTACTCGACCGGTATTAGAAACAATTTTTTTTGCAAGCTCTGCAAAAACTGCATAAGTATTGATATCACCTTTGCCGGTGAATGGAAATCGTCCAGATTTACGAACATGAGTAAGTATCTTCTCAGCCAAAGACTTGGCTTCCATATACCGTTGGTGTAATTCAGGTTTGGCCTTCTTTAGTTTGGTTATTAATTTGCGCCTTGTAGCAGCATTAGTAGCGGAGGCAATCTCAGGCGCTATTGTATCAAAGAATTCTCTTTCCTGAAGTTTTATTCTTTCCCAAGGTGGATTGCCAATAACACAATCAAAACCAGGATTTTCTCGAGAAAAGATTTCAGGAAAGGCTTCGTCCCAAATCATAGCATGAGGGTCAACTTCAAGGTCAGTTACAATGCTGTTACCACAAATTATATTTTGTGACAGGTCGGCAAGGGTTTTACCTTTTTGTGCCGAACGAAGCCATAAAGCAAGTTGAGTAATTTCAACTGCTTCGGGTGAGAGGTCAACTCCAAAGAGATTGTCATGAAGGATAAAGTCGGGAATTTCTTCTTTCAGCTTTTCGGCTTTTTTTATATTGTGGAAATAAAGGATGTCGACAA